>NZ_JBLWFL010000003.1:0-41927 GCF_048323715.1 Microbulbifer weihaiensis | reverse complement strand
GAACTACATCTGAGCGGTGGTTGGTGACGTCCCGTTCAGATGGCGCGTATCTTATATAGCGCCTCGTAGCAGGTCAACCCCTTTATTCAAAATTAACTCATTGATTTTTCAGTGTTTATTTTCTCGCCGTTATGGTGTCGCTTAAGTCAGGATTTGTCGTGCCATTGGTTGAGCGCCTACAATTTCGATCCTCGTTGCGAACACGCCTTCAATGAATTCTTTGGTGGAAAGATATGGAATCACGCCCGTTTCAGGTAGTCAGTAAATATGCGCCTGCAGGTGACCAGCCAGCCGCGATTGAAGCGCTGGTAGAAGGTATAGAGGATGGCCTGGCGCACCAGACTCTCCTGGGCGTGACGGGCTCGGGTAAGACATTCACCATGGCCAATGTCATCGAGCGCCTGCAGCGGCCGGCGATCGTTATGGCGCACAACAAGACGCTGGCAGCGCAGTTATATGGGGAATTGAAGGAATTTTTTCCCAAAAATGCGGTGGAGTATTTCGTCTCGTATTACGACTACTACCAGCCAGAGGCCTATGTCCCATCTTCTGATACGTTTATCGAGAAGGACGCGTCGGTCAACGAACATATCGAGCAGATGCGGCTTTCGGCCACCAAAGCGCTGATTGAGCGCAAGGACGTCATCGTGGTGGCCACGGTCTCGGCGATTTACGGCCTTGGCGACCCGGACAAGTACCTGAAAATGGTGTTGCACCTGGATCGCGGCGATATCGTCGACCAGCGCACCATTCTTCGCCGGCTGGCTGAGCTGCAGTATACCCGCAACGATGCCGATTTCCGTCGCGCAACCTACCGCGTGCGCGGGGATATCATCGATATTTATCCGGCCGATTCGGACCTTGAGGCGGTACGCCTATCCCTGTTTGACGAGGAGATCGAAGAGATCACCCTGTTTGATCCGCTGACTGGCGAGGTACTGAAAAAGGTTCCGCGGATCACCATTTTCCCCAAGTCCCACTATGTCACGCCCCGTGAAACCATCGTCAAGGCCATCGATGAGATCAAGGACGAGCTGCAGGACAGGCTGAAGCAACTGCGGGACAACAACAAACTGGTCGAAGCCCAGAGGCTGGAACAGCGCACCCGGTACGATCTGGAAATGATGCAGGAGCTCGGCTACTGCAACGGGGTGGAAAACTATTCCCGCTACCTGTCCGGTCGTGGCCCGGGCCAGCCGCCGCCCACGCTGTTTGATTACCTGCCGGCAGAGGCGCTCCTGTTTATCGATGAGAGTCACGTTACCGTGCCCCAGATTGGCGGCATGTATCGCGGCGACCGCTCGCGCAAGGAGACACTCGTTGAATACGGTTTTCGCCTGCCGTCGGCCCTGGATAACCGGCCACTCAAGTTTGAAGAGTGGGAGAGGTTATCACCGCAAACCATTTTTGTTTCCGCGACTCCCGGGAAGTACGAGGGTGAGCATGCGGGCGCGGTCGTCGAGCAGGTTGTACGGCCTACGGGGCTGGTGGATCCGGTGGTGGAAGTGCGCCCGGCCGGGACTCAGGTGGACGATACCCTGTCTGAAATTCACCGCTGTGTAGATGCAGACCAGCGGGTACTTATCACAGTGCTCACCAAGCGGATGGCGGAGGATCTGACCGATTACCTGCGGGAAAATGGGGTGCGGGTGCGCTATCTGCACTCGGATATCGATACGGTTGAGCGGGTGGAGATTATCCGCGACCTGCGGATAGGAGAATTCGATGTACTGGTCGGGATCAACCTGCTGCGGGAAGGCCTGGATATGCCGGAAGTGTCGCTGGTGGCTATCTTCGATGCCGACAAAGAGGGCTTCCTGCGTTCCGACCGATCCCTGATCCAGACCATCGGGCGTGCCGCGCGTAACCTGGAGGGGCGTGCGATCCTGTACGCAGACCGCATTACAGACTCCATGCGCCGCGCCCTTGATGAGACCGAGCGCCGCCGTGAAAAACAGATGGCGCACAATGTGGAACATGGCATCACCCCGAAGGGCATTCGCAAAAGCGTCGCCGATATTATGGAAGGGGCGATTGCGCCGGGCGTGCCGGCGCGTGGGCGTCGCAAGGTGGCGGAGAAGGGCGGGGATTACCGCGCAGATCAGAAGCCACTGTCGGACAAGCAGCGTTGGGCGAGAATCGAAGAGCTCGAAAAGCAAATGTATAATCACGCCAAGAACCTGGAGTTCGAGGCTGCCGCCAAGTTGCGGGATGAAATTACGCGCCTGAAAGAGCAGAACTGAACCGGGTTGGCTGTTGTTCTTTTGGCCCTGTAACGGGCCTCGTATCTGAGGTAACCCTAATGGTGGAACTGCTTTCTCCTGCCGGCACGCTGAAAAGCATGCGCTACGCATTTGCCTATGGTGCAGATGCGGTTTATGTCGGTCAGCCGCGTTATAGCCTGCGAGTGCGCAACAACGAGTTCAACAAGGTTGAAAACCTCGCGTCGGCGATTGAAGAGGCCCACAGCCTCGGCAAGAAAGTGTATGTCGCCAGTAACGTGGCGCCACACAACGACAAACTGCGCAGCTACATCCGCGATATGGAACCAGTGGTCGCGATGAAGCCGGACGCACTGATCATGTCGGATCCGGGCTTGATCATGCTGGTGCGGGAGCACTTCCCGGATATGCCGGTACACCTGTCGGTACAGGCCAATGCGGTGAACTGGGCCACGGTCAGGTTCTGGCAGCGGCAGGGGCTGGAGCGGGTGATCCTGTCACGGGAGTTGTCCCTCGACGAGATCGAAGAAATCCGCCAGCGCTGCCCGGAAATGGAGCTGGAGGTGTTCGTACACGGTGCTCTGTGCATGGCGTATTCAGGCCGTTGCCTGCTGTCCGGTTACATCAATCATCGTGATTCCAACCAGGGTGCCTGCACCAATGCGTGTCGCTGGGAATACAGTGCGCAGGAAGCAACGGAAACCGAAACTGGCGACCTCGTGGTAAAGCATGTGGAGCCGCAGGGTGGTGAGGCGGTGCCGGTGCACCCCGAGCCGATGCTGCTGCGGGAGAAGAACCGCCCGGATGAGCTGATCCCGGTGTATGAAGATGAGCATGGCACCTACATCATGAATTCCAAGGATTTACGCGCGGTCCAGCACGTAAAGCGCCTGGTGGATATGGGTATTCATTCGCTCAAGATCGAGGGTCGGACCAAATCACACTATTACGTGGCGCGTACGGCGCAGGTTTATCGTCAGGCGATCGATGATGCAGTAGCGGGTCGTGAGTTTGATTTCGGTCTGATGAAAAGTCTCGAGCATCTGGCCAACCGCGGTTATACCGAAGGTTTCTATCGCCGGCACGTACCGAGTGAGTTCCAGAACTACGAAAAAGGCGCATCCAGCAACCTCAACCAGCAGTTTGTGGCTGAGGTCGTATCAGCCGATGGCAACTGGGTCGAGCTGGATGTGAAGAATCGTTTCGAGCGCGGTGACCTGCTGGAGCTGATCACCCCGGAGGGTAACCACCGTTTCCATTTGCAGGATATGCAAAGTTCCACGGGGGAAAACATCGAGGTGGCGCCAGGATCCGGGCATAAAGTACGTATCCCGATGCCGGTGCCGCTGACCGAAGGCTCTGCGCGTTTTGCCATGCTGATGCGGGACGTAAGCTGACCGGGTACATCCTGAAGCCGATGCACTCCCCCGTCCGTGTTGGCGGGTGGGGGAGCTGCTCGCAGTACCGCAAATTCAGGCCGGATCAGTGCGCGTCCGAGAAGGCCAACAGCTCCGCTTCCAGTTCTTTCACTTTTGTATCCACGCCGGTGCGGCGATAGTGAGCCACCAGTCGCTGCAGCGCTTTTTTTACGAATACCGGGCGCACACTTTCATCCTTGCTGAGACCGGTATAACTGTCCAGCAGCAGTGACTCTCCCTGCTCAAGCTGGCCGGTGCGGCTGAGCAATTCGCCGTAAAGACCCTCTGCGGTCAGCGCTAGCCAGGACTCGCTGTTTTGGGAATTCAGCAGGAAGTTATAGGTGGCGTACGCGAGCTGCTGTGCCTCGTCCAGCTCCTCCGCACCAAGCAGCGATTCGGTCAGGTCAAACTTGGTAACCAGCAGGCTGGGGTGCTCGTCCTCAAGAAATTCACTTTTCAGCTGCAGTGACTCCCGCAAAAGCGCAATAGAACGGGCGTAGTTGCCGCTGTCGCCGAGCCAGCGCCCCAGTGTTGCACTGTATGTGGCCACATCCTTGTGGTGTTCGCCCAGCGTTGCGCGGGCGATCTGCAGGGCTTTCTCAACCATCTCCAGGGCTTGCTGTTCCTGTCCGCGGTCGTGTACCAGATAGGCAAGATTGTTATAGGAGCGCGCCACCTTCGGGTGCTCCTCTCCGTAAATCTTCTGCTGCTGATTCAGTGCTTCCCGGTACATGGTTTCGGCCGTTTCGAGCTCCTGCCGGTCGTGATGGAGAAAGGCAAGGTTGTTGTAAATGCCGGCCAGATCCGGGTGTACATCGCCCAGTAGTTTCCTGGACATCGTCAGGGATTCGGTAAACAGATCGCGGGCCTTTTCCAGTTCGCCCTGCCGGTAATACAGTGAGGCGAGGTTGTTGAGGTTCTCGGCCAGATCCGGGTGGATTGAGTCGCGGTATATTTTTCGCCGCAGGTTCAATGCCTGGGTCAGAAGCTTTTCCGCTTCTTCGAGGTTGCCGAGGTCAAAATGGCTCAGCCCCAGCTCTTCCGTGGCATCCGCCACCTCGGGTGTTTCCGGGCCGAAGAACTGTGCGCGCAGGCTCAGTACATCCTGTAATAGCGGCTGCGCCTTTTCGTACTTGCCCATGCGAAAGTACAGCTCGGCAAGACCGGCATAGCTTTCCGCAAGTTCATCCTTTGCCGCACTGCCTTGCAGTAGCTCGATCGATTCGAGATAGAGCTGTTCGGCTCTCGGGTATTCCGCCTGCTCGGTAGCCACGTGCGCGATGCGGTTGAGGCTTTCGGTCAGCTCGGGGGTGGAAATGCCTTCCAGAGCCCGACGGTTCTGCAGGGAGGTCTCAAGCAGGGGAATGGCCTGCTGGTACAGGCCAAGACTGGTGTATACCTCGCCAATGGTACCGGTAAGGGCGGCCTGGATTTCCGGTTGGTTGGCCAGTTCGTTTTCGATCCGGCGCGCCGCCTTGTCGAGGATCTCCCGCGCGGTGATGGTATTGCCCCGCGCTTCCCCGGGATCCGATACGGAGAACAGTTGCACGAGGAAGTCCGTGGTCTGGCGGGCCTTTTCGGCCTCGACGATGGCGATGCGCCGCTGTTCCTCGGCCTCGTTGCGCGCCAGTAAGGCCGCCGCGGCGAGGCCGCTGGTCACGACCATGCCGGCGACGGAGGCGGAGGCGATCAGGGCCATGCGCCGCTGGCGTCGCTGGGCCTCGCGCTGGCGCAGGTCATCGAAGCCGACCCCGAGCAAACCCGCAATCAGCTTCAGCTTGGCGTTTTCCCGTCCATCTTTGCCCGGGCGCACGTCGCTGGCAATTGGCTCGGCTTCATTGCTGGACAGCTCACCGTCTTCACCCAGCTGGTAGCGCACCGCTGCGGGAAAGCATTCTTCCGGGCCGCTGCCATCCCCGGAGGAGGCATAGGGCTCACCGGCTGCGATCAGGCAAAAAATCCTGTGCTCCCCACCCATGCGCTTGAACGCGAGAATTTCTTCATTGACCCAGTGGGATTTGGCGGAAGACGGCGAGCAGATGACGAGCAGAGCTGACGATTGTGCCAGCGCCTGGTTGATGGTGCTGCTCAAGTCGGTGGCGCTGGCGAGCTCATCCCGGTCGCGGAAAACCGGGGCGAGTTTTGCCGGTACTGTACCGGCTTCGGTCTCCAGGCCCACAAGGCGCTTGTGCACTACATAGGTTTCCAGGGACTTGTGCAGCCATTTGGCCCACTTTTCATCGGCGTGGCTATAGCTGATAAATGCCTTGTACTTCGCGTCAGGTAACCTGGGCAACATCGGTGAACTCCTGTTCTGTGTCTTCCTCACGGTCATCGGTCCTGATGACAGTCTCCCCGAGCATGGCGAGCAACGCGGGGATCTGGTGGATATTGTGTCGGTCTTTCTCGCGGTCGGCTTCTGACAGCTCTTCCCAGGGCTTCAGGTCCGGGTGCAGCATGCGTGCATCATCCCGCTTGGGGCCGTAGACATAGCCGCAAAGGAGCTTGTCGGCCATCCAGCGCCGGTGCTCTATTTTCGACAGGATTTCGATCTCCTGTTTGGAGGCGGGCAGGGGGCGCGGCACTGCTGTCGTGCTCATGCTGGTGCGGGCCATTCCCGCGACCCGCAGTTTTACATCCAGGTGCGCGGCGGCGCGCTGGTTGGCCAGTCGCTTGTGGGGTGGCAGATCCTCCCAGGGGATAATGGACTGGTTGTCGCTGAAATCCAGCCCGGCTTCACGCTGACTGGCAACGTACGAGTCGTGAATGGCCCGCGCCAAAGTATCCAGGGAATCATTGACCACAATATCGATGGTGATGGTACTGTCCAGCGTCTCAAAAAATTCGATTGGCTTGCTTGCCGGCAATGCGCGCTTGTCGCGGGTGATGGGCACAAAGTCATCATCGATGACATCCGCAATCCAGGTCTGCTGGTTCAGGCACACGACGAAGTTGAGGGTAGGCAGTGACGCGAAGGTCTGCAGGCGATTCAGTCGCTTGGCCACGAGTATGCTGTCTACGTCCTCATTCAATGCCGAGTAACAAATGTGAAAGTGCTGCTCGGATTGCAGCTTGATCCAGTCATCGGGCAGCAAGCCCATGGGATTTTTGTAGGCGAACTGCAGGGCGACCACTTTTTCAATGTTCGGGTAGCGATGGTAGAAGCTTTCCACCTCGGCCCGGTTTTCGTCATTGCAGATGACGCTGGCGTGCGGGCGTCGAAGATCGGCGTAATGCGCCGTCAGTGCCAGCTGCAGTAACAGCTCCTGAATCAGCGGGCTGAATCCCAGAAACAGGACATTGATCGGGTGATCTTCTGGCGATTGCGGGCGGTAATACAGGTCGGGTGCACAGAGGTTGAAAATATTTCGTGCCACCCCCTCGCGACGATTGAATATCTTTACCTTGAAGTGGTCTTCGATCAGGTTGAAGAAAGGGTGATCCTGAAACAGTTCGTAGAGTTCGGGTGAGTCCACTTCAATATGGCAGCGAATTCCGGAATATCCGGCCGGGAGGCGAGAAGGCTGGGGAGACGATGGGCTGGCTGCGCCGGTTGCGGTGGCCTTGCTGCGCTTGCCGCTGCGCCGCAGATCCCGCACCTGCCGGTGAATATGCTTGGCGATGATGATGTTGGTGTGTTCGTCGCCGGTAAATACAAAAATATCGCGCGCAAGATGCACTCTTGCGCGCGCGAGCATGGCGGGGTCGATGGCATTTCCAAACACCACGATGGCGCCGAGGCTCTTCAGCTCGGCAACCAGTGGGTTATATCGGTTCTGGTCGATGATCACCACATCACAGGCGGATGTCTGCAGATACTCCCGGGCCAGTCGGTAGCCTGTTTCGCCAATGCCAATAACCACGATCAGCGGGTTGCTCTTGAACCGCAGGGTGGCCAGCGCCACATGTTCGCCCACCTGGAGCCATATCGCCTTGACTGCGGCATAGATCAGCAGGAAAGGAGCGATAATCCTGGCAACCTGCAAGTACAGCGGCCAGCCGGGTGTCGCATCCTGGGCATCGAAAATGAACAGCTTGAATGCACTGTAAAATATATCCCAGTACGTAAAGTCCCCACCCTGATCCTCGAAGTGCATGACGTGGTAGTAGCCCACGCACCCCATGACGAAGGTGATGACCGTCAGAACAGAAACGACAGCCCATTCATGCCTTCTGATCCACTGCCCAAAAGTTACCGTTTTTTCTTTGTGCATCCCTGCTTCTCCAGCGTGTCCCGGGGGGCGCGTTTTTTTAGTAACTGCCCCAGGTTTTGCCGAGAACTTTGGAATTGATGTTGTACCAAAGGTGTTTGGCGCGGGACTGAATCTCGCCGCGGTAATTTTCCGTGCAGCCCAGATTCTTGGGGTTGATCAGCGCATCATCTCCCTCAATGAGATTGGCCAGTTCCAGCGCCAGTTCCTGCGCGAAACGGTACTGGCCGCGCCCGTATCTGATGCCCAGTTCAGACAGGGTGCTCGCGAGTGTTCCGTCGGGATCGACGACACATGTGCCACTGGCGGAGTTCTGTGCTTCGACAAAGGTTGCCTGAAGGCTCTGGACTTCACTGGCCACGATATCGATAAACGGATCTGCCGATTTTTGCTGGCCTTTTTTCGGCGGGAGGATGATGTTTTCGTCGACCAGGTAGCGAATTCCCGAGATGAAAAAGGAGTATTCCCGGGTGAGCTGGCGAACGCTTCCGCATCCGTTGGTCATGTCCACGGCCCAGCGGCCTTCCACCACGGCGTCTTCGCCGCTCTTGGTGGCCCAGGCCACCACGGGCTGCAGGTTTCGATCGGCACCGAGGCAGTTGAGGTCGTCGGAAATATTGCTGTATTCCACGGTGTGCTCGATGACCTCATTGGTGAGCTCGATGGTGGAGTCCACATCAATCACCACAATGTTGGGGGCACCGCAGAGGTAACCTGGGATGCGGATGTCTTCGTATTCCGGGTTCAGCTGTTGCAGCGAAAGTGAGTTGTCGCACGCGGGGTCGTAGCCTGGTTCACCCTCCACAGGGCAGGCACTGATCTCGGTGCCACCACAGACTTCCCGCGGATCCGGAAACACTTCGTACTGTTCGCCGATTGCGCCATCCAAAAAGTTGGTCGAAAAAATACGGTGGTTGATGATGGGTGTAATGTTGCAGCCCGATTCCCGGGTGCACTCAGTGGCACTGGCGGTGTTGACTTCGGTTGTGGCGAGACCTACCGGGAACTGGACGCTGCTGATGGTCTGGTACAGGTAATTCCCGAAGCTGTCCCGGGGTGCGGTAAGCACACCGTTTTCGTCCAGCAGGTTCATCTGGATGATCTGGCCGTTGTTGCGCCCGGACAGGTACAGGTCTCCGGCGTAAGTCTGGTAATTGACCCCGGAAACCGTGCGCAGCGTCTTGATCTTGAAGCGGCCGTGGCTGAGCCCGCTGATAAGCGGCGTTGACTGCTTCAATGGGCTGCCGCCACTGGAAACCGGCGACAGGTCGAAGACTTCAATAGCCCCGTCGGTGACACTGACCAGCAGTTTTGAGGTCAGGGGAGCCGGCGCCAGGGCAATACCGGATGGTGTGCCGGACAGGTTGTCCGCGCCGATCAGTGTGGTCGCGGCGCAAGGCGCAGTGCCGCCAATACAGGCTGCATCATATTTCAGGATGGCTGCCGGCTCGGCGGCAGCCACCAGCAAATCGCCGTTCGGAAGTATCAGGCTCTCTTCAACCAGCTGCGCCGATACCAGGGTGCCCGCCTGATCCACCTGGATATCCGGGTCGATCAGGCGCGGTGAGCGCAGGGCCCCCTCACGCAGGTCAAAACTCCAGAGTTTGGCGGAAGTGTTGCCCGGCACAGAATCCAGCACCAGCAGCTGTTTGCCCCGGGTCACGTTCAGGCCATTGGGGCTCGCCGGGCCACTGGGGGCGCTCGCGGTGTTGTACTGGTAGCGGCTGTCGGGGCTCGGGCTGAAGTCGCAGCTGTCGTCAGTGGTGGACGATGGCCAGTTAAAGGCTTTGATCTGCCCTTTTTCATCCGCGACAAAAAGCTTGCGGGCATTTTCGCTGGTGCCTCCGGTGAGGCCGAGTGGATCCAGGTAAAAAGCCAGGGCTACTGGTGAAGTGCCGCCATCAATACTTGCGGATATACGTGGATCCGCCTGGCCATCGCCGTCGAGGTCGTCAAAACAGATACCGAAAACTTTACCGTTGGAGGAGTTTGATCCGGCCACCGCGGGAGCCGCCGTTACCGAGGTCGAGTAGATTCCGAAAATAACGCTAGCAATTGCAAGTGCTGCGCGAGCAGTCACTAAATTCATGTCCATGATCACCGCCGTCCCGTAATTGGGACCGGAAGCATGCGTATCCATGCATACAACGGAACATCAGCAAGATTTTGGAATGCAGCCGGTCGAAAGGTTCTTGTCGTCTATTTAGTTTTATTTGTTGAAAAAGGTGCTGCTTTGGAGGTTGCCTGCGCCAAAAGTCAAAAAAAGGCGCTAAAACTGCGTAATTCCGGAGTTAGTTTGTACTTTAGTCTTAATTGTTTGTCTACGGCCCTCTGCTTACAAACCATTACGCGCGCAGATAACTACTAAAAGGAAGGCAGTTTTGACAGCTGGGCCCGGTTGGTGTCCGGCCAGGACTGGAGGCGGGCGCGCGGTTTGCGCGCCCTTGTCTGTGCTCTTTAGAGGCTGCGCGTCAGCCCTTTTCTGTTCTCGGCGTGGCGGCGGTAATGGGTGCTGGAGAGCGTGCGGCCCGCGTATTTTTCAGTAGCAGCAGGCTGCCCAAAATGATGGCCATTCCAACCAGGTGCATGGAGTTAACAGGTTCGCCAAGAACCAGTGCCGCGCTGATCAGGGTGATGACCGGGCCGCTGGTGCCGATGGCGCCGGTAGTGGCTGAGCCGATCTTGCCGATAGCCGCACTCATCATCAAGGAGGGCAGTACCGTGCACAGGAATGCGACAGTCAGCGCATAGCCGTACACGGGCCAGGGTTGCAGCAGCCGTGCCCAGTGTCCCTGCAGGAGGAAGTGGATTGCGATGGCCGCGCTCGCTGCCAGCATGCTCACGGCGGTGAACTGGCGGCTCCCGAGTTTTTTGATAACCCCTTCGCTGAAGGTGACGTAAACAGCAAATGAAATCGCGCCGGCGAACGTCAGCAGCGCCCCCCAGCTGGTTGCATCAAGCGGAATGGTATCCGGTACCGGCACCCCGGTACTGAAATTGCGATCCTGCCAAAAAATCAGCAGGATCCCGCAATAGGCGCCCAGGATGCACAGCAATTGACGGGGATAAAACGGGCGGCGCAGGAAGGCCCAGCCCATTACCAGTACCAGGGTGGGGTAGAGGTAAAGGATCATGCGCTCGAAGTTGGCGCTGATATAACGCAGCCCGTGCAGGTCCAGATAGCTCGCAAGATAGTAACTGCAGAGCCCGAGCACAATCACCAGTAACAGCGTGCGCTTGTCCAGCGGTTGCCACTGGCTGCGTTGCTGCAGGCTGAAAATAATAGCCAGGTAAAACGGCAGTGCCAGCATCATGCGCAGCAATATAAAAGTTTCCACATCAACGCCGTGGCGATAGGCGAGCTTGATGAAAATGGCTTTGATGGAGAAAAGTGCGGCGGCAACGAAGGCCAGCAAATAGCCGTTCTGCCAGGCTGATCCCGGCTGCGGGGCGGTGTGTTCCACGAAAATCCTTAGGGCGTGAGGGGGAAATCCATTTTTCCGGCGCAGATGATAAGGGTTGTGTGTGCCAGCGCAAGCTGGGCGGGCAGGGCAATGCCCATCATGGCCGGCTTAAGCGGCTGGTCGGTCATTACCAGCTCTGCTGGGATGGCTGGGATGAAAGTGGCCGGTGAGATTTCCGGGTCGTGATAGATCTTGTGGTGGAGGTGGCTGAGTGCGGTCACGCGCTGACCCCTCTTTGTGTCGCACCTGGCGCGAAGCTGTGTTGAAAATGACATCAATTTGATGCGCATGAGGCCAGTTTGACTCTATTTTCGCCGGGATTTGCCGGCAAAATGAGCGTCGCAAAAAAACTCTTTTCGAGTTGTTGAATTACCCGGAGGGCGGTGCTAAAGTTCGCGTCCTCTGCAGCGGGGTGCACACCCGGTTGCCAGTCTTTAGACCCGTAGCTCAGTTGGTTAGAGCGCTGCCTTGACATGGCAGAGGTCAGCAGTTCGAGTCTGCTCGGGTCTACCATTTTCCCGCGAGTTGTTTCCCCCAGGTTGTATCTACTAGGCTGAAATAACTCGCTTCGGGCCCCGGCCCGCCATCACCCATGTGAATCATGCGGTCTTTCGTAGGGATCGCCACTGATAGATAAGGAAGTGCAATGCCTGTTGTCACCCTCCCAGACGGTTCCCGTCGCGAATTCTCCAACCCTGTTTCCGTGTTTGACGTCGCCAATGATATCGGCGCCGGTCTCGCCAAAGCTGCGCTTGCTGGCGTGGTGGACGGAAAAGAGGTGGATACCAGTTTTGTAATCGATCACGACGTAGAGCTCGCGATCGTGACCGACCGCCAGCCGGAAGGGCTGGAAGTCATCCGTCACTCCACCGCGCACCTGCTGGCCCAGGCGGTCAAGCAGCTGTATCCCGGTGCCCAGGTCACTATCGGCCCGGTAATCGAAGACGGCTTCTATTACGATTTCGCCTACGAGCGTCAGTTCACTCCGGAAGATCTCGAGAAGATCGAACAGCGTATGGAAGAACTGGCCAAGCAGGACATCCCGGTCAGTCGCCGTCTGTTGCCGCGCGATGAAGCGGTGAAGTACTTTCGCGAAATGGGCGAGGAGTACAAGGCGGAGATCATCGCCAGTATCCCGACCAACGAAGACATCTCCCTGTATCGCCAGGGCGACTTTGAAGACCTGTGCCGCGGCCCGCACGTGCCGTCCACCGGCAAGCTGAAGGCCTTCAAGCTGACCAAGGTTGCCGGCGCCTACTGGCGTGGCGATGCCAAGAACGAAATGCTGACCCGTGTATACGGTACTGCCTGGGCGAACAAGAAAGAGCTCAAGGCCTACCTGCACCGTATCGAAGAAGCGGAAAAGCGCGACCACCGCAAGCTGGCGAAGAAGTTCGACCTGTTCCATATTCAGGAAGAGGCCCCGGGCATGGTGTTCTGGCACCCCAACGGCTGGACTGTCTACAGCACCGTTGAGCAGTACATGCGCCAGCGCCAGCGCGAGCGCGGCTATAAAGAGATCAAGACCCCGCAGCTGGTGGACTTCTCCCTGTGGCAGAAATCCGGTCACGCCGACAAATTCGGCGACGACATGTTCACCCTGACCAGTGAAGATCGCCAGTTTGCCATCAAGCCCATGAACTGCCCCTGTCACGTACAGGTGTTCAACCAGGGCCTGCGCAGCTACCGCGACCTGCCGCTGCGCCTGGCGGAATTTGGTTCCTGCCACCGCAGCGAGCCCTCCGGCTCCCTGCACGGCCTGATGCGCGTGCGCGGCTTTGTGCAGGATGATGGTCACATCTTCTGTACCGAAGACCAGATCCAGTCTGAAGTATCCGAGTTCATGGACCTGCTGCACGCGGTCTATAAAGACTTTGGCTTCGAAGAGGTGATCTACCGCCTGTCCACCCGCCCTGAGCAGCGCGTCGGTTCCGACGAGAGCTGGGACAAGGCGGAAAAGGCACTGGCCGATGCCCTGAACGCGGCGGATCTGCCGTGGGAAGAGCTGCCGGGCGAGGGCGCCTTCTACGGGCCCAAGATCGAGTTCTCCCTGAAAGACTGTCTCGGCCGTGTATGGCAGTGCGGCACCATTCAGGTGGACTTCTCCATGCCGGGCCGCCTGGATGCGCAGTACGTGGCGGAAGATGGCTCGCGCCAGACCCCGGTCATGCTGCACCGTGCGACTCTCGGGTCGTTCGAGCGCTTCATGGGGATCCTGATCGAACATTACGAAGGTGCCTTCCCCGCGTGGTTGGCGCCGCAGCAGGTGGCGGTGTTGAATATCACCGACCGCCAGGCCGAATATTGCCGAAATCTGCAGGATCAGCTGGGTGCGGAAGGGTTCCGTGCTGCCGCTGACTTGAGAAACGAGAAGATCGGCTTTAAAATCCGCGAGCACACGCTTCAGCGTGTCCCTTATCTGCTGGTCATCGGCGATAAGGAAGTGGAAAACCAGACGGTCGCCGTGCGGACACGCAGCGGTGAGGATCTCGGAACCATGACGTATGAGTCATTCCTTGATCTCCTCCGCGAGGATGTGAATCGCCGCGGCCGTTCGTCTATTGTGGGCGCGCAAGCATAAGCGCCCCCAATGGCATTTTTATTGGGTAACCGGAGACGAGTGTTATTAATCGAGATATGAAAGGACGGTCCAAAAAGGCCCGCATTAACGATCAGATCGAGGCTTCTCAACTGCGACTGATCGGTGCGGATGGTGAGCAGGTAGGTATTGTTTCTCTGGAAGAGGCGCTAGAAGCCGCGCAGAAAGCCAGCCTGGATCTCGTGGAAATTGCTCCGGACTCGGATCCCATAGTCTGTAAGATCATGGACTACGGGAAGCACATTTTTGAGGCCAAAAAGGCCAAAAATGCGGCTAAGAAGAAACAAAAGCAGCAGCAGATCAAGGAAATGAAATTCCGTCCCGGTACTGATATCGGCGACTACAAGATCAAGCTGCGCAACCTGACCCGCTTCCTCGAAGACGGTGACAAGGCCAAGGTTTCCCTCCGCTTCCGCGGTCGTGAAATGGCGCACCAGGAACTGGGCATGGAAATGATGCAGCGCATCGAGAAAGATCTCGAGGAGCTGGGTGTTGTGGAGCAGCGGCCAAAAATGGAAGGTCGCCAGATGATCATGGTCATCGCTCCCAGCAAGAAGAAAAAGTAAGGCGCAGGGTTAACCCTGGGTCTTCTTTTCGGGAAGTGATCGGGCGACGGCTGCCTTCTCACTCCCGTAAGCTGTCCCTTTTTTGGGTCAGCCAATATCAACGTAGGAGCCTGCTTGCGGGCAACCTTTTAATATTTGGAGTACAAAATGCCGAAAGCAAAAGTACACAGTGGCGCTGCCAAGCGCTTCAAAAAGACTGCGTCTGGCTACAAGCACAAGCACGCTAACAAGAGCCACATCCTCACCAAGATGACCACCAAGCGTAAGCGTCAGCTGCGCGGCACCCAGCTTATGAATAAGTCTGATGCCACCCTGGTCGATCGTATGCTGCGCGCCAAGTAATTGGCACCACTGAAGGTTTAAGAGGATAGAGTTATGGCCCGTGTAAAACGTGGTGTAGTGGCGCGTCGTAGTCACAAGAAAATTTTGAAGCAGGCTAAAGGTTACTACGGTGCACGTTCACGTGTATTCCGTGTTGCCAAGCAGGCAGTCATCAAAGCTGGTCAGTACGCTTACCGCGACCGTCGCGTTAAGAAGCGTAACTTCCGCGCACTGTGGATCACGCGTATCAACGCCCAGTCCCGCGCTGAAGGCCTGAGCTACAGCCGACTGATTGCTGGCCTGAAAAAGGCGGATATCGCTCTGGATCGCCGTGTTCTGGCTGATCTGGCGGTATACGATAAAGCCGCTTTTGCTGCCGTAGTTGAAAAAGCCAAGGCAGCCCTGGCAGCTTAATTAGCGCCTGCAGAATGAATCTGCCCCCCGGGGTGGATTTATGCTTTAAAAATAGGGAAGGGCTGTAATGGCTCTTCCCTATTTTTTTATCGAATTTTGGTAAAGTTCCGGCCCGGATATCGCTCCAGTATCACTGGCGGGAATACACGCAACAAGCGAACGCTAAACGCAAATCATCGAAAAGAACGAGAAGGTTTCAATGCAAGACTTGCAGTCCCTCACGGAACAGGCGCTGGCGCTGGTAGGCCAGGCGAACGACCTGGCAGCTCTGGATCAGGTGCGGGTAGATTACCTGGGCAAGAAAGGTCACCTCACCGCGCTTTTGAAAGGCCTCGGCAAGCTGTCGGCCGAAGAGCGCCCGGCAGCAGGGGCCAAGATCAACGAAGCCAAGCAGCAGGTTGAGTCGGCGATCAAGATCCGCCGCGAAGCGATGGAAACCGCCGCGATCGAAGAAAAACTCGCCAGCGAAACCATCGACATCACCCTGGCTGGCCGCGGCGAAGAGCAGGGCAATGCACACCCGATCACCCGCACCCTGCGCCGCATTGAAGAGATCTTCCAGCGCCTGGGCTTCTCCGTCGAACAGGGCCCGGAAGTCGAGGGCGACTACTACAACTTTGAAGCCCTGAACATTCCGGCGCACCACCCGGCGCGCGCCATGCACGACACTTTCTATATCGATCCGTCCACCGTGCTGCGCACCCACACCTCCTCCGTGCAGATCCGCACCATGGAGAACAAGAAGCCGCCACTGCGCATCATCTGCCCGGGCCGCGTATACCGCTGCGACTCCGACGTGACCCACTCGCCGATGTTCCATCAGGTGGAAGGCCTGGTGATCGATGAGGGCGTGAGCTTCGCGCACCTGAAGGGCTGCATCGACCAGTTCCTGAAAGCCTTCTTCGAAGCCGACGTGCCGGTGCGTTTCCGCCCGTCCTACTTCCCGTTCACCGAGCCCTCCGCTGAGGCCGACATCCAGTGCACCAACTGTGGTGGTAATGGCTGCCGCGTGTGCTCCGGCACCGGCTGGCTGGAAATTCTCGGCTGCGGCATGGTGCACCCGAACGTTTTCGCCTCCTGCGATATTGACAGCGAAAAATACTCCGGCTTCGCCTTCGGCCTCGGGGTAGAGCGCATGGCCATGCTGCGCTACGGCGTGAACGACCTGCGCCTGTTCTTCGACAACGACCTGCGCTTCCTCAAGCAGTTCTAACCCGAATCCAATTGGTAGGAGCCTGGCAGTGACCGCCATGGATGGCTGAAATGCAGATTTTGCAGGAGCAAATATCTGCCCGGCGAACAGCGCTCAGCGCGAAACAGAATTCAGAATTAGAGAAAGATTATGAAATTCAGCAATGCCTGGTTGCGGGAGTGGGTAAACCCGAGCCTGACAGCACAAGAGCTGGCCGATCAGATCACCATGGCCGGCCTGGAAGTAGACGCCGTTGAAGCCGTAGCCGGTGAATTCTCTGGCGTGGTGGTAGGCGAGATCGTGGGCTGCGAACAGCACCCGGACGCCGACAAGCTGCGCGTATGTAAAGTGAAGGGCCACCCGGACGGCGAAATGCAGGTCGTGTGTGGCGCACCCAATGCCCGCGTCGGCATCAAGATCCCGTTCGCCACCGTTGGTGCGGTGCTGCCGGGCGACTTCAAAATCAAGAAAGCCAAGCTGCGCGGCGTCGAGAGCTTCGGCATGCTGTGTGCCCAGACCGAACTGGAACTGGGTGACGACAATGACGGTATCTGGGAGCTGCCCGCCGATGCACCCACCGGAACCGACCTGCGCGAATACCTGCAGCTGGACGACAGCACCATCGAGGTCGACCTGACCCCGAACCGTTCCGACTGCCTGGGTGTGGCCGGTATCGCCCGCGAAGTGGGTGTGCTGAACCGCTGCGCGGTACAGGGCCCGGTGGTGGAGCCAGTAGCGGCCAAGATCGAAGACAGCCTGCCGGTATCCCTGATGGCGGAAGAAGCCTGCCCCCGTTACGTGGGCCGCGTAATTCGCAATATCGACATTACCGCCACCACCCCGCTGTGGATGGCCGAGCGCCTGCGCCGCAGCGGTGTGCGCTCCATCGACCCGGTCGTGGATGTCACCAACTACGTACTGCTGGAACTCGGCCAGCCGATGCACGCCTTCGACCTCGACAAGCTGAATGGCGGCATCAAGGTGCGCATGGCAGAGCAGGGCGAGAAGCTGACCCTGCTGGACGCGCAGGAAGTGGAGCTGCAGGCCGGTACCCTGGTCATCGCTGACGACAAGGCGCCGCTGGCCATCGCCGGCATCATGGGCGGCCTGGATTCCTCCGTCACCGAAGGCACCCGCAATATCTTCCTCGAGAGCGCCTTCTTCGCGCCGCTGGCGATTGCCGGCAAGGCCCGTTCCTACGGCCTGCATACCGATTCCTCCCACCGCTTCGAGCGCGGCGTGGACTACCGCCTGCAGGAAAAGGCCATCGAACGCGCCACCCAGCTGCTGCTGGACATCGTCGGCGGTGAGCCGGGCCCGGTACACCTGCGCGAAGCCACCGAAGCCATGCCGGCCGAGCGCCGCATTACCCTGCGCCGCGCGCGGGTGAAGAATGGCCTGGGGATCGATATGGCCGACGACGAGATCGTCGAGATCATTACCCGTCTCGGCCTCGAGAAGCTGTCTGAGAACGCAGAGGGCTGGACCTTCCTGGTGCCGAGCTTCCGCTTCGACATCGCCATCGAGTCCGACCTGCTGGAAGAGCTGGCGCGGGTATACGGCTACAACCGCATCCCCAGCATCAGCCTCACCGCCGCACTGGATATCGTGCCGCGCGAAGAAGCCGACGTGGCCCAGAACCGCCTTGAGCAGACCCTGCTGGCGCGCGGCTACCAGGAAGCGATCACCTTCAGCTTTATCGATCGCGAGTCTTCCGCCAAGTTTGACCCGGAAGCCGAGCCGGTGGCGCTGCAGAACCCGATCAGCAGCGACCTCGCGGTAATGCGTACCACCCTGATGGCGGGTCTGGTCAAGGCGCTGCAGTACAACCTGAACCGCCAGCAGGATCGCGTGCGCCTGTTTGAAACCGGCCTGCGTTTTGTGCCGGCGGCGGAAGGGCTCAAGCAGGAGCGCATGATTGCGGGCCTGATCTACGGCACCCGCCAGCCAGAAGGCTGGGCCGGTACCAAGGATGTGGTGGACTTCTACGACATCAAGGCCGATGTGGAAGCGCTGCTGGCGCACTACGATGCCGAAGCGGAGTTCACCTTCATCGCCGCCAAGCATCCCGCCCTGCACCCGGGCCAGTGCGCTCAGGTACTGCGCAACGGTGAAGAAGTAGGTTTTGTGGGCGCGCTGCACCCGACCCTGCAGAAGACCTACGACCTGCCGAAGGCCGCATTCCTGTTCGAACTGAGCCAGGATGCCCTGGGCCAGTCCTTGCTGCCCGCGTTCAAGCCGCTGTCCAAGTTCCCGGAAGTGCGCCGCGACCTCGCCATCCTGGCGGATGCAGAGACCCCGGTGGGCGATTTGCTCAAGGTCGCGGTTGAAGCAGCCGGCGAATATTTGACGGACTTCAACGTTTTTGACGTCTATCAGGGCAAAGGCATTGATTTTAATAGAAAAAGTGTGGCCATGGGCTTGACCTTTCAGCATCCCTCGCGCACCCTTAACGACGAAGAAATCAATGCCGCAGTCGATGCGGTAGTCCGTGAGTTAGAACAAAAATATAACGCCAGCCTGCGTTAATCCCACCAGACCCTCGGGATGTGCAGGTTGACGAGCGCATCCCGAGAGCGTCTGCTACCGGGTTAAAGCCGCCGCGGTATCAGGCTTACAACCGGAGTCGACGCCTCTGAATCTGTTGGGCAGGAACCAATGACAGAGGCACTGACCAAGGCCGGGCTCGCCGAAAAGCTGTATGAAGAGCTGGGTTTCAACAAGCGTGAAGCGAAAGAAATCGTTGAATATTTCTTCGAGGAAATCCGCAACGCGCTGGAAAATAACGAGCAGGTAAAGCTGTCGGGTTTTGGCAATTTTGACCTGCGTGACAAAAGCCAGCGTCCGGGAAGGAATCCCAAGACTGGCGAAGAAATCCCTATTTCCGCAAGAAGGGTAGTTACCTTCAAGCCGGGACAAAAACTCAAGGCACGAGTAGAAGAAGATGCTGGAAGCGAGTCATAACAGCGAACTCCCGGTAATCCCGGGCAAGCGCTATTTCACCATCGGTGAAGTCAGCGAGCTGTGTGCAGTGAAGCCGCATGTACTGCGCTACTGGGAACAGGAATTCCCGCAGCTCAGCCCGGTAAAGCGCCGTGGAAACCGACGCTATTACCAGCACCAGGACGTCATCCTGATCCGCCAGATCCGCGCACTGCTGTACGAGGAAGGCTACACCATCGGCGGCGCACGCCTGCAGATGGAAACCGGCCCCTCGGAAAAAGTGCAGACGGTACAGTTGCAGCAGGTGATCCCGCAGATGATCGCCGAGCTGGAAGGTGTACTGGAGCTGCTGGAAGCTGACGCCTGATTCAAAAAGTAAAAATTCAGGCTTGCAATCCACCGGTAACCCGGTATTATTTGCGCCTCATCGCCAAGCGATGCCCCTTATAAATCAAGCACTTAGGTGATTTTCACGCAGCTTGATTTCCTCCTGTCGGAGTGTAGCGCAGCCTGGTAGCGCACCACACTGGGGGTGTGGTGGTCGTCGGTTCAAATCCGGCCACTCCGACCATTATTTACGTTGAGTCCTCAACGACTTAAAAGCCCGCCTTGAGCGGGCTTTTTTGTTTATCATGAGTGCCATTTTAGTAGGCTTTTACTCGACTATTACCAGCCCTTGTGCACTGTGTATCAAACGGTTAAATTGATTGTCTTTGTGCATTCTAGGGATTGGATATGCCTCGCGACAGCGATTTTCTGCGTGAAATATTAGTTGCTCATTATCCGGGTATTGAAATTTGGGGTACGGCAAAAGAGTCTGGGCAGCGAGTTGTTTATTTCTGCCGGTTTCGGGATTTTGAGCGTCCGAGGTCTGAAGAAAATGTGTCAGAATTCTGCTGTTGGTCCGATTGGGGCGATGTGGTAGTTAAAGTTGGGGATGGTTCAAACCCATCTGCAGTTGCTAGATCCCAACAAGAAATTTCGGTTCTCAAAGAAATATCTTCACCTTATTACCCGACTCTTTGCCATTTCGAGCTACTTACCTTTGACCCAAGCAAAGATGAACCTTTGTCTCGCAAGCTGTATGTGACAATAGAAGAAAAAATTGTAGGACGCCCATTGTCTGAATGCTTGGATAGCTTTAAGACAGAATCAGCCGTAATAAAATTGCTCATCGATCTCGTCTCTGGTCTAAATGTACTTTGGTCCGGGGGGCAAAAGTACGTACACAGAGATATTAAGCCTGACAATATATTGGTCAGAGATAATGGGGGGATCGTAATTATAGATCTGGGCTTATTGCGGGAGTCTGGGGCAAAAGGGGTCACAGCAACAATAGCTAATATAGGGCCGTGTACACCTGCATTTGCTAGCCCCGAGCAAGCAAAAAATCAAAAGTTAGATATTTCATATAAAAGCGACATGTTCAGCATAGGCGTGCTTGCTTACACTTTGCTCTCTGGTCAGAACCCGTTTGTTACCCGGGATGAAATTTCTTGGGAAGAGGTTCTTGCGAATGTTGTGAGTATCGCTCCACCGCCACTTAATTCTATCGCTAATGTTTCAAATGGACTTTCACTTATCGTCGAAAAACTAATGGAAAAAGAGCCGTATCAGCGTTATAGGCGTCCCGAGCGGCTTTTCAATGATTTAAGGGAATTACTATGACAATAAAGTTGTACCATCAAGTTGGGCATAACGCCAATTGGAACATTGACTCTTATTCCGAGGATGATGTTGGTGATGGCTTGATATTGAGTCCTGTTCATCAACCTATTCACCAAATTGAAAATTTAGATGCTGAGATAAAGCGTACATCATTTTTCGATCCACAGTTTTATTTGCCAAGTTCCCAGAAAAACAAACTCCAAAGCTATGATTTTTTTCCGGAGGTTGTAAGTGGTGGCTTTTCGACCATAGATTTTACTACCCATGCGTTTGATTCGGCAGAGAGGTGTGTAAATTTCCAGCTGCTCCAGGGATTTGATCGTATAGTCATTCCTGCGCGCTATTATGGTCAAATGGTTACTGATTACGAGATTAAGCAGGAAGCATACACTGTTGCTCCCTTTTTGCAGTGTATAAGGGCGTCAAGGGTGGAGCAGCCAGTATACTTGACACTTCCGTTGACCTCTCACATGGTTTTAGATGCGGAATATCGCAATAGGCTTCTTAATTGGATTACCAGCTATCCTGAAATCGAGGGCGTCTATTTATTTATTGATAGTGATAGAGGCCGAAAACAGATTCAGGAGTCCAGCCTAATTTACGAGTCTTTGAGATTTCTAAAAGATCTAAAGCTGGCTGAGCTAGACGTTGTAGTTGGTTATTCAAATACTGAAAGTTTGTTGTATGGTTTGGTGGGCGATGTAAGTATCACTTGTGGCTCATTTGAAAATACACGCATGTTTTCACTAGATAAATTTTTGGTTTCTGATGATGGTCGTAGAGGGCCTAAAGCTAGAGTTTACGTGCCGGGTCTATTGAATTGGATTCAGTTTAGTCAGGCTAGGGAAGTAAATGAGGAAATACCGGGGTTATGGGCTGATATATATCAACCAAGTTGTTATGGTGATGCTGCCTTCTCTGCAGTAACTGAGCCTACATTTAATCAGCCGGGGCTTTATAAAGATTATTTTATAAACTTTTCAAGGCAGGTTGATGAATTGGCATCTCTCGATATTGCAGGCCGCTATGATTTGCTTCGTAATTGGTTAAGGTCTGCTGAACATTACTACTCAGAAATTGAATCAGCGAGAATAGATTTAGAGTTGCACGGCAGTGGTGATCATATCCAACCATGGCTCTCCGCTATTAATAAATATGCGAGAGACTATATTATTTAACTAATAGATTTCTTGTAGTGCCAGCTTTGTTAGGCTGGCACTGGCTTGCCAGGTTGATATCTTAGATTTTGGACTGCGTTGACTTGGGGTCCAAATTATTTCTATTTTTTGATCTGTGGATATTATTTTGAGGCCGATATTTAACCGCTTAAACTCTTCAATATTTCTAATTGCAGCTGGACTATGTTTTTTGTCTAGTAAGACCCATGACTGGTTTGCGTAATCCAAATATCGATAAGCTTGTTTTAATGCTCGCTGCCAGTTTTTGAGCTTAGCTTCGATGGCAACTACTCTATTAGTTGTCATTGTTGGTTGTTTATACTTAATCCATAATTCAGATGTCTTGTTAGATCTTTGACAGTAACCGGCATTTTCGAACTCTTTTAAAATGTTTGTAACTGTGCGTATGGTCGCCCCCGACCTCTCGGCAAGATAGCTTGTAGAGAACTGTTTTCTGTAAGGTAGGCTAAAAAGCGCGAATGCCCAGCGCGGAGAAATCGCTCCTAAACCTGACTGCCTTTTCCAATCCTTTCTAAGGCTAAATAGGACGACATCTGCAATGCCATTGGCACAATCAAATTCTTGGGTCCAGGAGTTGGATTTACTTCTAGATCGTGCAAGGGAGTTCGTATAGGCGGCAACTAAATCTTTTTCGGATTCAAAGAAGTTTTCCATGTTCCTAACCATTAACTCGATAGCTGAATGACGATTGAACGGTTATGAATTCAATGCAAGTCCTTGCAATTCTATGTTTTCCGGGGAAATATCGCAATAAACTCCAGGTAACGAATATCTGTTCCTTGGGCCCACTAAAAACAACACGCACTTATTGGATATATCGAACTCTGAGGTCTACCCATTGGGATCAACATGCTTGATGAGGGTTGAATTTATCAGAAGGGTTTTTGTCGGGTGCCTTTTGGGCGTCAAGTCGGTATTTCCAGGCACAGGGAACTTAAGGAGCTAATAGAAAGGGCACCCACTTACTGATTGTGTCGGGCTCTGAGGTCTTTCCGTTGGTATCTCTACGTAGGATAAGCGTTGTTTTGATCAGAAGGATGTCCGGAGTGTGCTTTTTGCGTCAAAAGGGGCTTTTCAGACGCAGGAAGCATACAGCGTTGCTGTGGTCGACGGTTCGAAAGGGCAAGTGGGCTAAGTAGTTGGCGGTGAAAGGAGGCGCTCGCAGTCTCGAATACCTTGGGCCCAGCGCTTGCCAAGCTTATCGCATGTTCCACGTACAGCTTCGGCGCTTCCCACCAGGCTTTTGAAGCGGCTCTCAAAGTGTCGGTTGAGGTACAGCCAGTGCCTGGGGTCTATCTGTAGGCGCTCGAGGATTGGTGGCAGTTGGCCATCAATAGCTCCGCGCTTACCTTCACGCAGGCAACGGCCGCTCCAGTCCACCAGTTCCAGGTAGTCTTGCAGTTGGAAGGGAATTCCTTCTGGCATCACCTTCCGGGGGATTGCCGGTGAATGGGGTCAGCTCTACGGGGTGTCGATGCTCGCTAGCGGCAGTAAATCGCTTATTGATAAAAGAGTGGTTGATAGGGATCAGCGGTTTCCGGGCAGTATGCTAAGCCAGAAGTTGATTCCCCCTGGCTATTCAGGTCACTACGCGGCTATTTACACTGCGCTTTGAAATCTTCCGGGTCGAGCCAGGCATCCGCACTGGTGCACGGGTCGAACTGCCTGAATACATTGTGAACAGCGTCTGACTCAGAGAATTCAATACAGCGGGCAATGGCGGCTTGTGGGCCTTGCTTGGTTGTGAAGCCATTAGGTTTCCAGCTCTTTAGCAGGGTTCTCACGGTTTCGTACGCTGCGAGATCCACATTTCCTAAATAGACGTTAGCCGACCGATTGGCATCCGCTATCACCGACTCTTCCTTAAAGGAGCTTCCCAGGCAGATCGCAGTGGCATACTTACGGAAGTCTTTTGCCTCCTTGGTATCGTTCTGTTCACCCGAAGCAGTGCCTTGAGCACAGGCGGAGAGCAGGGTGAGGCTCAAAACGAGGAGTGTTTGCTTTTGAGTTCCCATAAATAGGCCTTTTTGGAAATCGGAAAGTAACATTTGTCGGAGCAGGCATTGCCATTCCAGATAGTGGCGTGACCCGATGCGTCACTCCATTGGTCAACTTCAAATACAAGGATACCTTTCAGGGTGGTAAAGGAAATCTCATTGGGATCTTTAAAGGTATGTTCCGGCTCGCCAAAGATTTTTTTCAAATAGGCGATCATCGTTTTAACTTTGTAAATATACCAACGGCCTTGGGCACCGGAAACAGTCTGGCCACTAATATACGGTATCTTAATCCCGTTTTCATTGAGTACATAGCTCATGCGGATTGCGCAGGCATTTTCAAAGCGGCCTTGCCCGCGAGGAACGACATTGATGTTGTAATCGACCTTGCCGCCAATTTTAGTTCCTACGGCAGGTACGGATTTCCCGATATCAGCATATACCTCCTGGAATGATTTCCATGCGTCCTCAATATTTGGGCGCTTCATTACATTTCCTTATGTAGATTTAAAGTGAGGCGGTAAAATTACCACGTCATATGAAAGCTAGTCGCTTGACGCCAGTGCCATTTGAGTTAGATAGGCGTATAAATCATTTTAAGTTTGTTGTAGCCAAACTTGAATAGGAAGATTTTAGGTGGCGGTACTTGTGCGATAAAGTTGGTAAATTTTCGGTAAGAGGGGGTTCCCGCAGGCAGGATCCTGCCTGGGTTGCTAGCACTCAATTATGGCGACCTTGCAGCCGTATTCTGTCCAGCACAAGTCCCATTAAAGGCCGCAACACTCGGGGTGGTACATCACTAAACCTGACACAAGCGGTAATGAATAGGAGAGCGTTCGAGGTGCGCGTTTTTTAGAAAAATAGGTATTTTTAGTCAGAGAAACCTGCGGAGCTGTGGTTGTAGCCGGTATGGAAGGCGGGGGAGGGCTAAGTGTCTTACGGTGGAAGGAGATTTCGCAATCTCGAATGTCGTTTGCCAAATAGTGCAAAGGTTCACCAGATGAAGCTCAACAACGTTCCTGTTAAACAAGCTGCAAAGAAGCAACCACAACAAAGGATAAGTCGAACTGCAACTAGCGTCTGGGAACCTTTTACCTATTTAGAAATATATCGTCTGAGTTAAACGGCATTATTGGACATGGTAAGAACCATTGAAGTCATAGTCGCTCGCGCCACTGGTGTTCACTTCTATCCAATAATCCATCTTTATTCCGCTCGGGATTGTCAGGGTAAAAGATATTTGGGGCGAATGTGAGTTCGGAGTCTGGCAGCTCTCGAGGATTGGAAACCCTCGATCATCGGCCTCCTTACTGAGAATGCAAATAGGAAATGCCTGGGCGTCGAAATCTATTGGAATGATTCCGCTGATGTTTATGAGCAACTGCCGGTCATTGGCGTCGCTACTAAAAGAAAGGGCGTGGTAAGAGACATTTCTGGGTTTTAGGGAGGTGCTATATTGCAGTGCGCCATAGCCAAGGGTATGGTTTCCCTCGCCCACTGAAATGTCAAAATTTCCGTTAGGCGCGGTAACCACTGATCGATTTGCCCATGCGGCATTGGCGCGATTACCCCAGAAGGTCCGCATGCCCCTGGCATCCTTGGTTGTAATGGTTCGCCATGCATATCTCTCTTTTGTGTTGTTTTCGCCCTTATCTTTGGTTTTATACGACATCGTTGAGTAACAAGAATCATCGCTTGTGACATAGCGCGTAAGATTGCGCAAAACATTATCAGTGTGCGGAGAATCCGGGCACGCTGCATCGGTACGATCATGTTCTTCGCGCGCTCCAAGGACATGCCCCAGTTCGTGGGTAAAATAGCCTTGTGCATCAATGCAGTTTGAGTCGTTGCTGTCGGCACACCAATCGCAATAAGCCCCTTTGTTCACGTCACAAACATAGATTGTTGCATGGTCTCCGTCATGGCTTGTTTTCATGTCCTGTGAATTTGTACCGTTGTTAGTAATCTTGACGTAATACCCGGTGAGTCCGCTAATGTTCTTGCATGAATTATTTCGATAATTCAGCTTCACGGTGTTGCCCATGTGGGAATTCCATTCATCCAGAGCGTGCTGGAGTGCTCCATCGGTTGAATAGTGCGTAGGGCCCCAGTCCCCTGTTTTCGGTTTGTTATTTACGTTCTGCCAGCATACATCTACAGATACTTTACCTGCCTGACGGCCCCAATCGAATCCTGGGTGTGATTGGAAAAAGTCATCCACATAGGGCTTTCTTATGACTAAAGCATTGGTTGTAAGGGACGTTAAGGTTGCAGCTATGGCAATCAAGGTGTGATAGATAATAGTTTTTTGTCGTAAAAAGTTTTTCATTTTTGGTTTCGTCTCATCTGGTTTTTATTGAGGTTGAAGTATCGGGGCGCCTCTGTATGGCGGTTAGTCCGGTGTGGCTATTTAACTCCAGTGTGGATGAGATGGTTGCGAAACCTACGCCAAAATATTTTCGCAAGGCGCTGTAGTATTCTCGCTATTGTGAGCTGACTTGGAGATATTTGTTTGAGGCGGTGATGGGTAAGTCCGCAAGTGAAAAGGGCGACACGGAAATAGGCTGAGCCCTTATGTCTGCCTCTTCGCATGACTCTAACCGCCCGAGCAGACGCCCGGGGAGGTGATCGCGGTAGCGATATTTTATTTTCTGTTTGGTACGATCGTGCCTTTATTGCTGCCTGTTGATTGCGTTGTTTACGCAATGTCTTCCTCAAAGAGCGAGTAAGCTACATCCGGTATTGATCTACTTGCGCTAACTTGAACTCGTGTACCAGTTTCGGTCTACAAAAGAAAAAGCCTGTCACACACGATTTATAAAGTTCATGTTATTTTCCGTTTTTTCCAGGGAGCGGATTAAAAAGCTATGGGTATTAGTGCAAAAGTAGGGCATCGGGCAGCGAATCGGCGTAACGACGTCATTGTTGTTCAGGAGTTGTTAAACAGCGCCGTCAGGCGTTTCCCTGTGCTGAACGGCGGGAGTGGAGCGCTGGCCGTGGATGGCGACTGTGGCGCTTTGACGCTGAATGCGATCGAGGCGTTCCAGCGCAAGGTGCTGCATTTTAACTACCCCGATAGGGTGGTGGATCCGGGCGGCAAGACCTGGAAGAAACTCAATGCCAATATCGAGTCGCCACAGCAGGTCACCAACAGCAGTCAGAGCTGGAATTTCCAGAGTGTCGTGAAGTGGCTGGATGAGCAGGTTCCACAGTCGGTAATCGACCAGTACAGCTTTTTTGAGCGGAGCCTGCTGGATCTGTTTAGTGGGGACGAAGTACAGGGAAATAGTGCGGCTGTCGCCCCGGCTGTGACCCCCTTCCGCCAGGGTGATGAGCGTTGGGGCAAGAAGCCGCTGGGCTTTGGCGGTGGTACTATTCACGGCTATGGTTGTGCCATGACCAGCCTCACAATGGCGGCTACGTATCTAGGTTCCCGTACTAAGTACTGGCCTGCCGGCCAGCAGCCGGACAAGTTGACTCCACTCATCGTCAACAACATCTTGAAATCCTCCAACGCTTTTACCAAGGGCAGCTACATACTGTGGATTGTCGGCGGTGCGAAGGCACTGGGTATGACCGGTCAGGACTCGGGTATTGGCCAAGAGTTGGCGCAGGAAGCGGTACACTCGATTGATGCCTGCCTGAAGGAGGGTGGTCTGGTGCTGGCCCATGTGGATTACAAGAAGGATTGGGTGGGAGACCATTGGATCCTGATCACCCAGAAGAGGTCTAACGGCGAATATGTGGCCATTGACCCAGCCTATGGCAAGGCTCTGGCCCTGTATACGACACCGGATGGCGGTGTGAAAGCCAAATCCCATGTGTTGCTCTACGGTCGCGCCAGCAGCTTTATCGACACTACCCCTGAAAACGTTAAAAACTACCGCGTGGTGCGGTATGTCACGCTGAAAACTAGTGTTGCTGAGAATAAAAAATGACCATCAGAATTTTGAGCTTGGGATTAATGCTGTCTCTGACTGCTTGTGATGCCTCTGTGGCGGGGCCCTTTGAGCCGATTTTTGAAAATACCGCGGCGGGCACACAAGCGGGCGACTGCGCGAGTTGGCCTGCCTTGTCTGCCCAGGTTGTCGAAGGCGAGTATGACTGGCGCCTGCGTGTCTTTAACAGCCCGGACTGCCCAACGCAGGCGAAAGCCTTCGAGCAGACTTACGATATGGATGCCCGCTTTGCCGGCCTGTGGCAGGACCTTCTGCTGGTGGATAGTGGTACAGGTGCGGGAGATCATGAGCTTTACCTTGTTGCCACCGATTCGGGTGAGCGTCGCGCGGCCCTTTGGTATGTTGGGCAGCCGCAATTTAGCGAAAAAATGATCCATTTTTTCGAGCCCACACGTGACGCGGCGGATATCAGCCAGTGTCCCCAATCTGAAGATGTGTTGACGCAGTGGGCGCAAATGGGAATGCCCGTGATGCGGGCGGTGGAAAAAGTTTTCGATAGCAAAACTGGTAATGTCAGCACCGGCGACAAAGTCAGCTGTTACGTCATGCAGTAGCTGAGGTGATGGTGGTGTAGAAACACCTGCACCACCTCCTGATTACCCACTCATCCAGCTTGGTCAACTTATATCGCTTAGGTTTAATAGCCCCAAGTTTTCTTGTGCGCAAGCACATCGATTTCACAGCCGTATTCGCTTCGATATAAATTCCAGAAAAGCCGCAATCCGCGGCGGCAATGCATCGCTGCGGTAATACACCGCCTGTACCGATTCCCTGGGATTGGGGCTTTGTAACTGGCTGCCCAGCAGCGGGATCAGTCGGCCTTGCTCGATGTCTTGGCGGATCATGAAATTCGACAGCAGGGCGATGCCCTGACCGGCCAGCGCGATTTGTCTTATTGCTTCGCCACTGCTGGACGCAATTTTTGGCTGCATCGCTCGTGGTTGTTTGAACGGCAGTATGTTGAGGTGGGGTGCATCGGCGAAGCCAATGAAGGTGTGTTGATCCAGATCTTCGATCTGCATGGGTTTGCCATTGCTTGCCAGATAGTCGGGGCTTGCCACCAGATGCAGTGGGCTGTGCCCGAGCAGTTTCGCGTGGAGATTGGAATCCTCAAGAGCGCCAATGCGGATGGCAAGGTCGGTGCGGCGCTCGATCAGGTCGATGATGCGCTCGTTGGCCATCAGCTCCAGCTGGATATCCGGGTAGGTCGCACGAAAAGCCGGTACCAGTGGCACCAGTTGATGGAGCAGGAAGGGCGTGACCGCATCGACCCGCAGGCGCCCACTGGGCCGGCCCCGTTGCGCGCGCAGGCCGTCTTCGGCGGATGCCAGCTGGCGCAAGCCCTCCCGCACGGCGCTGACGAATTGCTGCCCCTCGTCGGTCAGTTCGAGCCGGCGCGTGGTGCGGTTCAGCAGTGTGGCGCCCAGTTCCGATTCCAGCCGGCTCACTGCACGGGATACCCGCGCCACCTGGATATCCAGCAATCTTGCGGCGGCAGAAAAGCCGCCGCTGTCGATGACGGCGAGCAGGATTTCCAGGTCTTCGGTGCGGGAGACTATTGTCATTTCTGCAAAGCTCTTTTGCTTCTATTGCGGTTTTTGTAAAAGTTAGCCGCCTACATACTCCGCCGCAACTGGAACTATTGCGGAGGAATCTCTATGCCCATTGCACTGCTGGCGCTTGCGCTCAGCGCTTTTGCCATCGGCACTACCGAGTTTGTGATTGTCGGACTTGTACCCACCATCGCCCATGACCTAGGCGTCACCTTGCCCTCGGCGGGCTTGCTGGTGAGCCTGTATGCCCTTGGGGTCGCGGTCGGTGCGCCGGTGCTGACGGCCCTCACCGGGCGCTGGAACCGCAAGACGGTATTGCTGAGCGTGATGGCGCTGTTCACCCTCGGTAATCTGCTCGCCTGGTTGGCACCGGGCTATAGCTCTCTGGTAGTAGCGCGGGTGCTCACGGGCCTGGCCCACGGTGTCTTCTTCGCGATCGGCTCGACGATTGCCACCAGTCTGGTTAGCAAGGACAAAGAGGCTGGCGCGATAGCATTGATGTTCACTGGCCTCACGGTGGCACTGGTGACCGGCGTGCCCCTGGGAACCTGGATCGGCCAGCATTTTGGCTGGCGCGCGACCTTCCTGATTGTGTCGGCGCTGGGCCTGATGGCACTGGTTGGCAGCGCGCTGCTGGTGCCCAAAAACCTGAAGCAGTCACCACCGGCGACCCTGCGGCAGCAACTGGCGGTCCTCACCGAGCCGCGCTTGCTGCTGGTGTACGCAATGACCGCGCTGGGCTATGGCGGTACCTTTACCGCGTTTACGTACCTTGCCCCGATTCTCCAGCAGGTGAGCGGTTTCGCCGCCGGCACGGTGGCGCTGATTATGCTGGTATACGGTGTGTCGGTTGCCGTCGGCAATATCTGGGGTGGAAAGCTGGCGGATCGCCGTGGGCCGGTACCGGCGTTGAGTATTATCTTTACCGCGCTGGCAGCGGTGCTGATGCTGTTTACATGGACGGCCGGTAACCCGGTGGCCGCAGTGCTGACCGTGCTGGTGTGGGGAGCATTCGCATTTGGCAATGTGCCGGGCCTGCAGGTGTATGTGGTGCAGCTGGCAGAAAAGCACACACCGCAGGCGGTGGATGTGGCATCTGGCCTGAACATCGCCGCGTTCAATATCGGTATTGCGATCGGTTCTGTACTGGGCGGCGCCGTGATCGAACACCTGACGCTGATGGATACGCCCTGGATCGGTGCACTGATTGTATTGATGGCTCTGGGATTAACGCGGCTCTCGGGCTCTCTCGACCGCCGGCAATCTGCCCATTCGGTATCCGTTGCCGAGTGCACCTGACGCGGGTAGGGGAGGCGATTGTATAACTGACTCAATTCGACCTCCCCATCTCTTGCAGCGCCACATGGGATATGCGCAGCAGCGTGGGTTGCAGCAACCGGTAAGCCTGAGGTTCAAGAAATATAAAAATGTGTTGACACAGATAAATCAGGCAATATCCTTCGCAGCTTAATTCACACACCAAATACAGGAGCCATGAAATGTCATTACAGAGTAGCAACTTGAGTTCTTACTGAACCGCCTTTCATGTGCTCGCGCTTGAAAGGTGATACCGCCTTTCAAGCCAGATCTCTCTGAAGCCCTGGCTATTGCCGGGGCTTTTTGTTTTTTACTTCCCGGTTTTCTGAAAGGCATTTGACGATTTACGTGGAGAAATCCAGGAGCCAGTTATGCCTGTAAAGTGGTTCTCTACAGCAATCAAGCAGGTCATCTGTATCAAGGGTTAACCAACTCTATAGGGAGAAGTTATTGAAGAAAAAAGCGGACCGGAAAATATCCATCAATATTTCCGTAAAAGAACGGCGCACCCCGGGCAATCCGGTTGCGCAAAACCCGCTGTTACGTAAAGGCGGTGCTCATGTCCGGGCAAAATCTGCCGATCGCTTTGACAGCAAACAACAAACCAGGAAAGCAGCGCGGGAGTGGGACAGCTCCCGCGGCTGTAGCTTCTGACCAGAATCTCTAATTTATGCTCTGGGAAGCGTAGAGGCTGATCGTCAGCCAATTATCGACGCTGATTATTCGATTTTGGTTTCACTTTAGGTAAATCGTACAGCTCTCCAGCTTCTTGGGAGATCCGGATTTGTAGAACTTTCGAACGGCCCAATAGTTTATGTCGACCTGAATTCCTGCGCCTTCGGTTTTTGAGAAGCCAAGGGTAGCAAAATGCTCGCGGGTTCTCGTATCCGGGTAGCGAAAGTCCAAGGGGTCAGAAACCTCTTCGATTTCTGCAATGGTTGTCACCTTGCTTTTGCCTGGGAGCCCGGGAACGCTGATCTGGGGGAAACGGGGGATTTCTGTGGGCGGTGTTGCTGTCGCGAGCGTACCCGAGAAGCCGGGGATATTGGAGAGCGGGGAGGCAATCACTTCATAGATGTTGGCGTTACCAAGTTTTGACTTGGCTACCCGGCCGTAGTGGACGTCGCCCGTCAGTATCAGTATATCGTTGCCGGTTTTGGCCAGTGCTGCCAACAGGCGGGAATAATCATCCTTGAAGTTCGGCAGGTTGTAGTCAAAACCATTACCTTTCTCGACAAAGAGCGCCTGGGGGATGGCGAGGACGCCGGGCGTGGTTAGGTGTTCAGCCCAGTTCAACACTTCCGAAAAGTGATCCTCGTTCATGAGCTTTCTAGGTTTGATGGTGCGATCCGAGCGCATGTCGGCAAAGCAGAAGGAGAGGTCATTACCCAGCTTTATGATTCTTACCGGCTTAACCTGCTGTACATTTCGCACCCCGTCGAGCGCTGCAGCCGTGAACGCGGAGCGTACCTGCTTGTCACGCAGCGGGTAGAGGTAGACGGCCTCGTTGGTGCTGAAATCGGGGTAGTTGTTCCAGAATTCATGATCGTCAGCCAGGTTGACGCAGGCGGAATTGCGCAAGAAGCCTTCCAGCGACATCCAGGCTTCCGCGTATTTTTCACCTACATACTCGGAAATTTCTTCAGGGATGGTGGAGATGCCCCGGATGCCGAGATCCAGGTAAACCTGGTCGCCCGCCAGCACTGAGATATCCGGGTGGTATTTTTCGCTTTCTTTGTCACACAGCGCATGCACCGCATTGCTGGCACTGTGGCCATCGTATTTCTGGCTTAGGCAGCTGCCCAACAGAACACAGAAGGGTGTCTCGGCATTATTCGGCAGGCTCACAGGCAGGGTTTTGCATTGACCGTCAATCAATGTGTCGACCATTGGCTCACCGGAGCCCGGATCGGTGATGGGCGCATTGCTGTCCGGTTGTGTAAATGCCTCAGTAACCCGGACTTGATAGCGGGTATTGGGTGTCAGGTCATTGATGGTGAGCAGGGAGTAAAAGCCGCGCTCATGCCCTTGGAATGGCCTGCGCCACTGTATCGTGCCGGAGCTGATGCTTTGTATGAGCTTGCCTTCGGTATCAAGAATCTCTATCAGCAGGTTGTCTTTCTTCTTCCTGTTTGTCTTCAGCACGCCCAGCCATACCTTGAAGGAGGTAGTAGTGGGGTCAAAGAATGCGAGGTTCCAGCCGGCTTCCAGCCCCTCAACGGAATAGTTGTTTCTCACGACGAATTCCCTTTGGTCAGATTTATTTTCTCTTTCACGGCATGCTGTCTAACGGCTCGAAAGACAGGCGCGGTTCATTTCACCGAGCGGTACCGATGGTTTGGACTTATCGTACCGAGGCTTTACAGCCATATCCAGCAGGTGAGTGGTGAAAGCCACTGTCAATGGCAGGACGGGTGCTAAGTGATGTGACGGGACATAGAAGGCTTTTGATGAGGTACGAAAAATGGCGGCCAATGGCCGCCATTCCTACTGTGTACAGTGAGGGTCAGGGATTGGCCTGTGCCTCCAGGGTTACGCCGGAGTAGGCGCGGTAACCGCGAATGCTGATATACCAGGTACCTGACTGCGGGTTGCTGATCGTGCAGTTTTCACTGTTGCCCGAGGTATAGGGGCGACAGTTGTAGCTGCTGGTCGTCGGTTGCGCACCGTAGCGTACATACAGATCCGCATCGCCGCTGCCCCCAGACATCTGGACATTCAGTGACGACATGCCGGATGTCACGTCCAGGGTGAAGTGCTGCCAGGAACTCCGGCTGCCGGAGAGGTTGGTCTCTACCCAGCCGTCGCCGCTGCCACCGCCAGTATCCTCATCAAAACTGCCGACCAGGTTCACGCCTGAGAAGCTGCTGTAGGCCCTTACCATCACGTAGTAAGTGCCGGCCTGCACATTGGAGATATTGCAGGTTTCGCTGTTGCCACCAATATAGGGACGGCAGTCGTAGGAGGAGGTGGTTGGTGCTGCTCCAAAGCGCACGTAGAGGTCGGCATCACCACTGCCGCCGGAGATCCGGAAGCTCAGGTTGCTGGCGCCGGCCGGCACGTCGAGGGTGTAGTGGAGCTCTTCACCGGTGCTGCCGGAGAGGCTGCTCTCGGTAACGCCGTTTTCCAGTGCACCGCCACCCGGGTTGCCGCCGCCACCGCCGCAGCTGGACGTGGAAACGCCTACGGTATTAAACGCGGTAGCGACTGCGTTTAGATCGTACGCGAGATCCTCTGTTGCCGACATCACGCCACAGGCGGCATTGACGTAGTTGGAGGTGGAGTTCCAGTACATCTGGTTCGCCAGCACGAAGATATCGAACGCCTTGCGGGTGTCCCAGCCATTGGTATTGGCAATCAGGTAAAACGCGCGGTTGAACACACCGGAGCTGTGGTGCACATCCATGCCGGAGAAGTAATTGGAGGCGTGGCCGATCGAGCTGCCGTCCAGTGTGGGATCTTCCATATAGCGAAGGGCGCCATTGGCCTTGTAGATATCGGCACCTACCAGCCAGTCGTTGCTGCCGCGCATATAGAACTCAGCCGCCTCACCGGCCATATCGGAGAAGGCCTCATTGATGCCGCCAGACTGGGCGGAATACTGCAGGCCGGAGTTCTGCTCGGTAAAACCGTGGCTGACCTCATGAGCAGAAACATCGAGGCTGACCAGGGGGTGGAAGGTATTACCGCCGTCCCCGAACGTCATCTGGCTGCCATCCCAGAATGCGTTTTCGTAGTTGTTGCTGTAGTGCACGCGCATACGCAGTTTCTGTGTCAGCGGTGCGGTGTTGTACCAGTCGTTGTACAGGCCGAATACCACGCCGCCGAAGAAATGCGCATCGTTCAGTGGCGAGTAGGCGCCGTTAATCGTTTTGTAGTCATTGTAAGGACAGGTAAACGAGAAGATGCTGCCACCACTGGTGCCGTGGTTCATGTTGACGGTTTCGACGTTGGTCGTATTCATGCGACAGCTGCTGTCGACCTGCATCGCCGGATAGTCTGTACCGTATTCGTAGCGACCGGTTTTCTGGTTGCCGCCCGGGCCAGTTGCATCCTGGTGGGCGAGTCCGTCCCAGTGCTCGATGACTTCGCCAGTGAGAGCGTCGATAAAGTAGAAGGGGCGCGAGGGCTCATCACCATACTCTACCCAGCTGACCAGGTAGGCGAGCCGGGCGTTGTTCTGGTTGTCTACATGAATGAACAGCTGCTGTGTCTGGTTCTTGGCTGCCAGCTTTAACGCAGGCATTGATAGGGCACCGTTAATTTGCCCCTGTTGTGCGCGCTGGTTGATCTTGTGACCCATTGCCCGCTGAATAGCGTTGGAGGCCTCAATGGCTGGCTTGGTCGAAGGTACATCCAGTGTCAGCCCCATCAGAACGTCGCCCTGTACCTGAGCGGATACTCCCTGGCCAGAACTGGTGACGGTCTGTCCCCATACCGGGATGCCCTGGTGGGTCTGGCGATACCGGGTAATGACCTTGCCGTTTGGCAGGGTGCGTGAACGGATCTCCTCAAGTGCGATGTCGGTGCCACTGGTAGCGGCCAGTGCCTGCGGGGAAAGCATATCCGGGGTCGCCGGCACGCGGTCTGCCGCATGCGCACTGATTGCCAGTGCAAGGGTGCAAGTGATTCCTAGAAAACGCGTCATTGCAAATGGTTCCTTATTTTTTTGTTTGCGTTCCGAAAGCCGAATTCCTGAGGGATCGCCTCTGCGGTGCGCACCATACAAATGCACGGCGCGTGCGTGCGCACTGCCATTCGGTTTCGAAGACATGAAAGGTAGGACTGCAGAAGACGAACCGGAGTGCAGGGAGCTCGCAAGCGAGGCAAGGATGATGGCAAGTGAGACTGCCCGCCGCTAAGGTGCACACCGCTTTCTCAAACCGGAGGTGTCCGGGGTTGCCGAACGGTCTGGATAGTACTCCGTGTACTCACATTTACAATTAAGCGGTGATGAAGAGACTAAAGGTTAGGTCTTTTTTAAATTGTATTGAGCGATTAGTCTCAAAAACTCGCTGACTGTCCCGCCTCACAAAGTCACATAGTACTCTCGTCCCATGGGTTGGTGGCGCTGTATTTTGTGTGTGGATAGTACGTCCGTGTTAATTGTCGGTTGAAAATTTTTCTCTAGGGTCACTTGATCGTTGCGGCTTGAGCGCGATGTGAAATTACAAGTAATTACATGTACCGCAACTTCGGCAAATTTCAGAATAAAATCCGCGACAATTTTTCCGTCCCTCCCGTCGTAAACCAACGAGGAATTTCATGTGGATAATGAAATCGCTCCTTAAAGGTTCTTATTAGGGAAGAATAAAAAATAAAGCATCCACCTGTTTCAGTGCGCAGTAATACTGAAACTTCACACACACTCCAGAAATGAATAAGGAATTTCATGGGGATTTCATGTAAGAAACGCGGGAAGCATCACCTCCTGCTGGGCAGTGCAGCGCTTGGGCTGGTGCTCAACACATCCACGCAAGCCAACCCGGCGTATACCGCAGATTCCGATGGCGACGGAATACCGGATTACTGGGAAATCTTGTATGCACTCGATCCAAACTCACCGGAAGATGCAAAGCTCGATCCCGATCGGGATGGCTTGAGTAACCTTGAGGAGTTCACTGCAGGTAGCCTGCCGAATATCCCGGAGTCCGATGGTGACCGCATTTACGATGGCGAAGATTTGTGGCCCAGTGACCCACGCTATGCACAGGATTCTGACAAAGATGGTCTTCCGGATCGATGGGAGACAAGTCGGGGGCTGGATCCGTTTAACGCACTGGATGCCCACTCAGACGAGGATAATGATTACCTGTCTGCTCTGGACGAGTTTGCACTCGGTACTCATATTCGCCAATGGGATACCGATGGCGACCAAGTCCCGGATTACGACGATCTCTGGCCGACCAATCCCGCCTATATTTGGGATTTCGATGGCGATGGCCTGCCTAACAACTTCGAGCACATGTATGCCTCTCTGAATGAGCGTGAGGCCACCGATGCTGGTAGTGATATAGATGGTGATGGTCTCACCGCGCTGCAGGAATTTGCTCTCGGCAGCAACCCGGAGCTGTTCGATTCGGACGGCGATGGTCTGGAAGACGGTCTCGATACTGCACCTACCGACTCGCGCTACAAGACAGACAAGGATGATGACGGATTGCCGGACGCGTGGGAAACGCAATACGGCCTCTCTCCAGAAGACCCGATTGATGCCATTAACCGCGAAGCAGGAGACTGGGATCTGCTGACCCCGTTGCGGGAGTTTGAGCTGGGCCTTGATCCGAATAACGACGATACCGACGGTGATTTTTCAATTGATTTTTATCAGGATCACTGGCCACTAAACCCGCTTTTTGGCTTTGACGAGGACCGCGATGGTTTGCCAGACAGTTGGGAGTTTGCGTACGGTTACGACGGGCTGAATCCCGATGACGCCGCCACAGAACTTAATTCACTCGGCATAACACCGCTGGATGAATTTCATTGGGGAACGAGTCCACGACTGTTTGATACTGATGCGGATGATATACCTGATTTCGATGACCGCTGGCCCCTGAACCCCGCCTGGGCGTTTGACTGGGATGGCGATACTCTGCCTGACGAATGGCAGCGGCGGTATGGCATGTTGGAATTGCGATATCGCAACTCAGGGGACGATTTTGATAGCGACGGTTTGACCGACTGGCGGGAGTTTGCGACCGGTACAGATCCCAGCAGGCCTGATACAGATGGGGACGGCGTCATTGACGGTGAGGATCCCCATCCCCTGGACGCCCGGTATCGAGACGACATGGATGGTGACGGCATGCCCAATGCATATGAACTAGCTTTTCCAGCGTTTCTCAATCCCGCTGACCCTCAGGATGCCCAAGGGGATTTCGATGGAGACAGTTTGAGCAATCTCGCCGAGTTTATTGCTGGCACCAAGCCTGATGCCATGGACTCAGATTTTGACGGGGTTCCCGACGCTGACGATTTTGCACCATTGGATCCTGAGTTTGCCGACGATATGGACCGGGATGGCATGCCCCTCAGATGGGAACTGCAGTGGGGACTCTTTGACCAGGATCCAGTTGACGCTCTGCAGGATCTCGATGGTGATCGGCTCATCAATCTGCGGGAGTTCGTCCTCGGCACCGATCCGTCTCAACCGGATACTGATCGCGACGGATTGGATGATGCCCACGATCGCTATCCAACAGATGCGCGTTATACCCGTGATGACGACCGGGATGGCATGCCGCGGGAATGGGAGGAACAGCACGGTCTTATGGACGATAACCCGGATGACAGTGTTACGGACACAGATGGTGATGCGCTGCGCAACTGGGAGGAGTTTGATGCCGGCACGGATCCAATGAGGCCGGATACAGATTTTGACGGTGCTCCTGATGGTTATGATTTGTGGCCCATGGATCCGAGCAAGGCCATTGACGACGATCGCGATGGGATGCCACTGTATTTTGAAGTGCGTTACAGCTTCAGCGACCAGTACCCAGGCGATGCCTTGCAGGATCTGGATGCCGATGGCTTGACTAACCTGGCCGAATTCCTGGCCGGCACTCGACCTGATTCTCGCGACAGTGACGGTGATGGTGTGGCGGACGGTGAAGACCGCTTCCCGGCCAATGCGGCCTACCAGCATGATACCGACGGTGATGGCCTGCCGGACGCCTATGAAATTGCAAGCCCGATTCTCGATCCTTATGAATGGGGTGATTCCACTGGGGACATGGACGGCGACAGTCTCACGAATGCGGAAGAATTTGCCCTTGGCACTGATCCGATGAGTATCGACTCGGATGGCGATGGTGTTTCTGACCGATATGACGTTGCGCCGCGCAATTGGGAGTTCCGTTACGATGAAGATCGCGATGGGATGCCGGATCGTTGGGAGGACATGAATGGACTTAATCCCTACGACCCGAGCGATGCCAATCGTGATATGGATGGTGATGGTCTGGCCAATCTCGCCGAGTACAAGCTGGGCACCGATGCGTATGACGCGGACACAGACAATGATGGCACGGATGATTTCGTCGATCGTTACCCTGTGGACGCACGCTACTCGATGGATTACGACCGCGATGGTATCCCGCGCGAGTGGGAGCAGCTTTATGGTCTACACGACGAAGATCTTTACGATGGTGCCAGCGACTTCGACAGCGACGGGTTGACTGCTTATCAGGAGTTCATCAGCGGTACCAACCCCAATCACACCGACACTGACAACGACTCCTACCCGGATGGCGTTGACCTGTGGCCTCTGGATCCAAGCCGTGCGCGCGACAGCGACGGGGATGACCTGCCTGATGCGTGGGAGGAGAGTCATGGTCTCTCGCCGTATTTTCCGGCCAGCGATGTGGATGACCTTGATCAGGATGGCCTGAGCGACAGGCTGGAATACGCCGCAGGCACGCGGGTTGACCTGCCGGATACCGATGGGGATGGCATTCTCGATGGTAACGATCCGTGGCCCGCACAGGCAGAATATTCTGTCGACATGGATGGCGATGGCTTGCCAGCTGCTTTTGAGGCCGAATTCCCCGGCTGCTTATCGGATCATGTTGCAGCTGATGCGCAGCAGAATTGTGATAAGGACTATCTGAATAACTTTGAGGAGTTTGCTGCGGGTACCGATCCGACGAATAGCGATACGGACAATGACAGTGTCATTGATCCGAATGATGTTGCCCCGTTAAATCCTGCTTACCGGTACGATAGTGATCGCGACGGAATTCCGAACGCGTGGGAATCGCAGTATGGCCTGAATCCCTATGACCAGGCCGATGGCTTTGACTTGTATTTCGGTGATGATGACCAGTTGACCCCGTTACGGGAATTCGAGCTTGGTACTGATCCGCTGAACTTTGATACCGATGGTGATCTGGTCCCCGACGGTTACGACCGCTATCCCCTGGATGCGATGTATTCCCGCGATGACGATCTCGACGGAATGCCGAATGCCTATGAAGAGCTCTATGGGTTCAGTCCCTACAGTGCCAGTGATGCCGCCCAGGATCCTGACGGTGACGGTGTCAGCAACCGCTATGAATTTCTTGCTGGCACTAATCCACTGCAGAATCCCAATGCGGATGAAGACGGTGATGGCATGCCTAGCTGGTGGGAGCTTCAGTATGCACTGGACCCCAATTTCCCGGATGGGGGTGGTGATGCAGATGGCGACGGCCTGGACAATCTGAGCGAATATCAGCAGCAAACCGATCCCACTAACGCTGACTCTGATGGTGACGGCCTGCCCGACGGCCTTGAAGTGACCCTGGGTTACGACCCGCGGGTTGATGATGGCAGCCAGAACCTGGATCACGATGGTGACGGTCTGAGTAACAGCGAAGAGCTTACCCTTGGAACCCTTGCTGACAATCCGGACAGCGATCTTGATGGAATCTTCGATGGCGCTGATGCCTTCCCGCTCGATGACTCCGAGGCGCTGGACAGTGATGGGGATGGTGTTGGCAATAACGCGGATCTGGACGACGATAACGATACTCTGCCCGACGGCTGGGAAGCGCAGTACGCCCTGAATCCGCTGGACGCCGGCGATGCTGTACTTGATCTTGATGCCGATGGGCTCAGTAATCTGGAGGAGTTCCAGCAGGGTACCGATCCAAGTGATGCCGCTGATCCGGGTAATCCATTTCTACATGCAGAAATGCTCCCTTCTGTGGGTAGCGATACCTGGCTCTCGGTGACCTTGCCCCGTGCCTACATTGCACCAGTTGTGGTAACCACCCCGCAGTATGCTGCCGATGCGCCGCCGGTGGTCGTCCGTTTACGGAATGTAGCCGGTAACCGGTTTGATATCCGCTTGCAGCGCGCCGACACCAGCGCTGCCCCTGTAACGATGCCGGTACACTTTGTTGTGGTCGAAGCCGGTACATATACCGAAGCCAAGCATGGCGTCACTATGGAGGCCGGGTACTTCAATAGCACGGTTACTGATCGCAAGGGAAGTTGGCAGGCGGAGCTTCTCACGCCCCGCAACAGCTACAGCAACCCCGTAGTATTCGGCCAGGTCGCCTCATTCAATGACAGCCGCTGGTCCGTATTCTGGAGTCGTGGTTCCAGCCATACTGCACCGGTATCCGCCGCAGCTATATATCTGGGCAAGCACGTGGGTGAGGATTCTGAGAAACTGCGTGCTGATGAAACCATTGCCTATCTGGTGATGGAAGGTGGCAGCGCAACCGTGAATGACCGCGCGCTTGTGGCGGGGCTTGGTGCGGACTCGGTGCGCGGCCCGGGATCTGGTGCAAGCTATGCCTATGATGGGCCTGCGGCGCCGCAGGCCACGATCCTGAGCCAGTCGGCCATGGATGGGAATGATGGTAGCTGGGCGGTCGTGACCGATGTAACCACCAGCAACAACATTTCCCTGATGGTGGACGAGGACCGTTTTTCCAATCAGGAGCGCTCCCACACAGACGAACAGGTGGCATACCTGATCATTCAATAATCTTCCGATTGAATGAGAAAAAAGGGCCCCGTTTGGGCACTGCTGTCCCACAGTTTGACAGTCATGAGACCAGCCTCATTTGAGGCTGGTCTTTTTGATTCGGCGGTGGGCTCGGATTCAATATCTCTGTCAGCGCCTTTCGCTCAAACAAGTTGAGCTGCAGTACCCTCAACATCCGATGTACCGTCCAACCTTGCTTGGCGCTATGGCGTGCAAATGACACCAGCAGGTACACGATGAGGGCAATCCATACCTGCGTTAAAACTGCATTCTTTGAAGTACCAACAAAGGCTTTAATCTTGAGGTTTTGCTTTATCGCCTTGAAGAACAGCTCCACTTTCCAGCGGTCTTTATAAATGGCGGCAATGGTGGCCGCTGACAGCCTCAAGTTGTTGGTCAAGAAC
>NZ_JBLWFL010000002.1:0-166262 GCF_048323715.1 Microbulbifer weihaiensis | reverse complement strand
CCATCCTGATCCTGATCCATACCGAGGCCGTTGGTGCCGAAGATATCCGGGCCTACTGAGAACGTATAGGTTCCCTCCAATACCGGTTCACCGAACGTCACCAAATACTCAGCATAACCACCGGATGCAACGCTAGTTACCTGTACTGGGCTACCGCTACTATTTATAAGCTCAAAATCACTGCTATCAATGGACTCGGGATTGATTCCGACACTGAACTGCACCGCTATCTCAGAAAACACCTGATTGCTATATCCAGAGATGCTCAGAGATTTAACCTTCGGGGCAGCACCTCTTTCGGCCATATAAATGGTACCGCCCTGCCCATAATTCAATGAGTTATGTGCGCGGCCACCGTTAACCTGAATTTGCGCCTCGTCAAGCCCCTCTAAAATATCGTAATAAAGAGCTATTCGGCCCCCGCCACCGCCACCGCCATTACTGCCATGAGCGCCATTCGCAGCAATGAGCGCTTTTGCTCCAACTCGCAGCAATCCGGATTCAACCCAAATAGATCCTCCCGCTCCTCCGCCATTGCTATTTTGTTGGCCATGAGCGAGCAAACTTCCATTTAAAATCAAATCCTCTGCAATCAGTCGAATCGCGCCGCCACCACGACTATATAAATTGTCATTGGTTTTTCCGCCGATACCAAAATCGTCGGGCTGCAATTCGCTACCAAAAGTTGGGTTTGTTGTAGATCCGTTGGTACCACCTAAGCCACCATAGCTCCCTCCAGACAGCCCCCCAACATCTCCATTAGGGCCTTGCCCGCGATAACTAACGTCGATTGCACTTCCCTCTTCGACATAAATTTCGCGGGCCTCTAGCGCAACCCCCTTCATGGCAGGCAACAATGACAAATCACTAACGTGTGAAATAGAGCCGCCATTAATTACCGATACTTTCCCCCAAGTTTCATCACGGCTGAGCTCATAGGAAAAGCCATCAACAACGAGCTCACCACCATCACCAGGAAGGAGTAGCTGGCCAAAAGGACGCAATACCGAAGCATGCCCCTCAATGTGACTGGCCACCTGAACAACCCCGGTCACATTCACAATCGAATTTTCCAACCGAACTTTGTTGAACGAGGAGTCCGACAATTCGACAATTAAATCACCAAAGACTACTTCATCTTCGAGGTAGTCTCCGGAAAACAACAGCGGATCACTATAGGATTTATTCTTCCCTTTGTTACTCAAACGCAACAAAGTCCTACCGCTTTGCCTGTCTTCCACATACACAGTACCCGGCTGGCCGTTGCGAGACGTACCCGTGTAGTAAGAGCCTCCAGTTGCGCTGGTATGTACCGCCGGATCCAAATTGGCGCTGTCGTAGTAGAGTGCGATGCGACCACCACCAGAACCATCGTACCCTTGGGCACCATTGGCCCTGATCTGAGTGGAAGATCGACTGACGGACAAGATACCTACATCCAGCCAAATAGAACCGCCAGATCCCGCACCGTCATACGTATCAGAGCCACCATTTGCGCTAATAATTCCGTCCAACCGCAGTTCACCGGAAATATTTAACTTAATTGCACCACCACCACGCGTGTTATTGCTACTGTCATTGGCCGAATTGTTATACCGCCCGCCGGTACCAAAATGTTGTGGTGCCTTGTAATCTCCGTACGTCGCATTGGTCGTCCGGCTACCAGCAGTTCCTGCAAGGCCGCCGTAACTTCCGGAAGAGTCCGCCCCCAAATCATCCGTTGGCAGATTGCCTTTACTGTCCAGATTGATCGCACTGCTGGTATCAATCTCCAGATAGTTCGCGGTCAGTTCAACGCCATCGGCGCCAGATGCGGTTTGCGCGCCGATGCTATGCGTAATCACACCACCGTTACGCACAAATACCTGATCCCAGCTCTCATCCCCTTCCATGGTGTAGGTATAACCATCGACCAGCAGCTGATCATTCGCCCCAGGAACTTTCCAGTTACCATTACTATTGATCCCACCACGCAAGTTAGTGCCGTCAGTGGAAAAGCTATCCGAGACCGTGACCAGGCCCTGTGCCGTGGCCGAGCCACCGACAATATTCATCGTGCCAGTAACGACCCCGTCCAGGGTCGCAGTACTATTGGATTGAACTATCGATACCGCGGTGACATTGGTGAGCGCGACGACATCTGAACTGAAATACAAGTCATTGAAGCTGGCATCCGAAATGGCAACATTGACATTCACAAACTCAACCAGGCTTTCGGTGTACTCACCGGAAATCAGCATCGGGTCGCTGTAAGATTTATTTATTCCTTTGTTGTCAAAGCGCAACAAAGACCAGCCACTTTGCTTGTCTTCCACATATATCGTGCCGGGCTGGCCATTGCGAGACGTACTTGTGTAGTAAGCCCCCCCCATTGCGCTGGTATGTACCGCCGGATCCAAATTGGAGCTGTCGTAGTAGAGTGCGATACGACCACCACCAGAGCCATCGTACCCCTGGGCACCACTGGCCCTGATCTGAGTGGAAGATCGACTGACGGACAAGGTACCCACATCCAGCCAAATAGAACCGCCAGATCCCGCACCGTCATACGTATCAGAGCCGCCATTTGCGCTAATAATCCCGTCCAACCGCAGTTCACCGGAAATACTTAACTTAATTGCACCACCACCACGCGTGTTATTACTACTGTCATTGGGCGAGTTGTTATAACGCCCGCCGGTACCAAAGTGCTGTGGTGTCTTGTAATCTCCATACGTCGCGTTGGTCGTCCTGTCTCCAGCAGTTCCTGCAAGGCCGCCGTAACTTCCAGAAGAGTCCGTTCCCAAATCATCCGTTGGCAGATTGCCTTTACTGTCCAGATTGATCGCACTGCTGTTATCAATCTCCAGATAGTTCGCGGTCAGTTCAACACCATCGGCGCCAGATGCGGTTTGCGCGCCGATGCTATGCGTAATCACGCCACCATTACGCACAAATACCTGATCCCAGCTCTCATCCCCATCCATGGTGTAGGTATAACCATCAACTACAAGCTGGTCATTCTCCCCGGGGATTTTCCAGTTACCATTACTATTGATCCCACCACGCAAGTTAGTGCCGTCAGTGGAAAAGCTATCCGAGACCGTGACCAGGCCCTGAGCCGTGGCCGAGCCACCGGTAATACTCATCGCGCCAGTAACAACCTCGCCCAGGGTCGCTGTACTATCGGATTGAACTATCGAAACCGCGGTGACATTGGTAAGTGCTACGATATCTGAACTGAAATACAAGTCATTGAAGCTGGCATCCGAAATGGCGACATTGACATTCACAAACTCAACCAGGCTTTCGGTGTACTCACCGGAAATCAGCATCGGGTCGCTATAGGATTTATTCCGTCCCTTGTTTTCAAAACGTAACAAAGTTCGGCCGCTTTGCTTGTCTTCGACATAAACCGTGCCGGGCTGGCCATTACGAGACGGACTCGAGTAATAAGGTCCCCCCGTTGCACTGGCATGTACGGCCGGATCCAGATTCGCGCTGTCGTAATAGATTGCGATACGACCACCACCAGAGCCATCGTAACCCTGTGCTCCATTGGCCCTGATCCGTTCGGGGGATTCGCTGACGGTGAAAGTACCGACGTCAAGCCAAATAGATCCACCGGATCCCGCACCATCTGCGGAGTCAGCACCGCCATTCGCAGTAATAACACCATCCAGTCGCAGCTCACCGGCGACGCTTAACTTAATTGCACCACCACCACGCGTGTTATTACTGCTGTCATTGGGCGAGTTGTTATAACGCCCGCCGGTACCAAAGTGGTGTGGTGTCTTGTAATCTCCATACGTCGCGTTGGTCGTCCTGCCTCCAGCAGTTCCTGCAAGGCCGCCGTAACTTCCAGAAGAGTCCGCTCCCAAATCATCCGTTGGCAGATTACCTTTACTGTCCAGATTGATCGCGCTGCTGTTATCAATCTCCAGATAGTTCGCGGTCAGTTCAACACCATCGGCGCCAGATGCGGTTTGCGCGCCGATGCTATGCGTAATCACGCCACCGTTACGCACAAATACCTGATCCCAGCTCTCATCCCCATCCATGGTGTAGGTATAACCATCAACAACAAGCTGGTCATTCGCCCCGGGGATTTTCCAGTTACCATTACTATTGATCCCACCAAGCAAGTTAGTGCCGTCAGTGGAAAAGCTATCCGAGACCGTGACCAGGCCCTGAGCCGTGGCCGAACCACCGGTAATCCTCATCGTGCCCGCAACGACCCCGTCCAGGGTCGCAGTACTATCGGATTGAACTATCGAAACCGCGGTGACATTGGTGAGCGCAGCAATATCTGAACTGAAATACAAGTCATTAAAGCTCGCATCCGAAATGGCGACATTGACATTCACAAACTCGACCCGGCTTTCAGTGTACTCACCGGAAATCAGCATCGGGTCGCTATAGGATTTATTCCGTCCCTTGTTTTCAAAACGTAACAAAGTCCGGCCGCTTTGCTTGTCTTCGACATAAACCGTGCCGGGCTGGCCATTGCGAGACGTACTCGAGTAATAAGGTCCCCCCGTTGCACTGGCATGTACGGCCGGATCCAAATTCGCGCTGTCGTAATAGATTGCGATACGACCACCACCAGAGCCATCGTAACCCTGTGCTCCATTGGCCCTGATCCGTTCGGGGGATTCGCTGACGGTTAAAGTACCGACGTCGAGCCAAATAGATCCACCGGATCCCGCACCATCTGCGGAGTCAGCACCGCCATTCGCAGTAATAACACCATCCAGTCGCAGCTCACCGGCGACGCTTAACTTAATTGAACCGCCACCACGCGTGTTATTACTGCTGTCATTGGACGAGTTGTTATAACGCCCGCCGGTACCAAAGTGGTGTGGTGTCTTGTAATCTCCATACGTCGCGTTGGTCGTCCTGCCTCCAGCAGTCCCTGCAAGGCCGCCGTAACTTCCTGACGAGTCCGCTCCCACTTCATCCGTTGGCAAGGAGCCTTTACTGTCCAGGTTGATTGAGCTCGTGGCATCAATCTCCAGATAGTTCGCGATCAGTTCAACACCATCGGCGCCAGATGCGGTTAGCGCACCGATGCTATGCGTAATCACACCACCATTCCGCACAAATACCTGATCCCAGCTCTCATCCCCATCCATGGTGTAGGTATAACCATCAACCAAAAGCTGGCCATTCGCCCCAGGAACCTTCCAGTTACCATTACTATTGATCCCACCAAGCAAGTTAGTGCCGTCAGTGGAAAAGCTATCCGAGACCGTGACCAGGCCCTGAGCCGTGGCCGAACCACCGGTAATCCTCATAGTGCCCGCAACAACGCCATCCAGGGTCGCAGTGGTGCTGGACTGGTTTATCGAAACGGCGGTGACATTGGCGAGCGCAGCGATATCTGAACTGAAATACAAGTCATTGAAGCTCGCATCCGAAATGGCGACATTGACATTCACAAACTCGACCCGGCTTTCAGTGTACTCACCGGAAATCAGCATCGGGTCGCTATAGGATTTATTTATTCCTTTATTGTCAAAGCGCAATAAAGACCAGCCGTGTTGCCTGTCTTCCACATACACTGTGCCGGGCTGGCCATTGCGAGACGTACTTGAGTAATAAGGTCCTCCCGCTGTGCTGGTATGTACCGCCGGGTTCAAATTTGCATTGTCGTAATAGATTGCGATACGACCACCGCCAGAGCCATCGTACCCTCGCGCTCCATTGGCCCTGATCCGTTCGGGGGATTCGCTGACGGTCAAAGTACCGACGTCGAGCCAGATAGATCCACCGGATCCCGCATCATCTGCGGAGTCAGCACCGCCATTCGCAGTAATAACACCATCCAGCCGAAGCTCACCGGCGACGCTTAGCTTAATTGAACCGCCACCACGCGTGTTATTACTGCTGTCATTGGGCGAGCTGTTATAACGCCCGCCGGTACCAAAGTGCTGTGGTGCCTTGTAATCCCCGTACGTAGCATTGGTCGTCTTGCCCTCAGAGATTCCAGCCCTCCCCCCGTAGCTTCCTGACGAGTCAGCTCCCACTTCATCCGTTGGCAAGGAGCCTTTACTGTCTACGTTGATTGAACTAGTGGCATCAATTTCCAAATAGTTAGTAACGATCTCCAGACCATCCGCACCAGAAGCCGTTTTGGCATTAACCGAATGCGTTATTTGGCCACCGTTTCTCACAACTACAGAGTAAAACTCGTGTGATCCGTCCAGGGTTAAGGTGGCCCCATCAACAACAATGCTTTTATTGTCGAGCCCAAAATCATCAGACCCGACCAGCAAATCACTTCCTACAAGAACCTCTTCCAACGTGGAAGGCTGGGCACCCAGCAAGTAGTGATCATGAACTTCTGACGGGGATAGGCTACGGTCATAAAACGCAAAATTTGATAAATCACCGTCAAAAAAATCGATGATTGATCCGGTTAGGCTTGCGCCACCTATGATTAGCGGCCCATCGCTCGAAAAAAACTGCCCTTCGAATATCTCGGCGTGACGACGTATTCCATTGCGGTAAAACACCAACTCGCGACCATCATAGGTAACGACATAATGCTTCCACTGATTCAGCGATGCAGGAGTTGAGTCCTCAACAGACGCCCTACCATTTTCATATTCGAAACCAAATGCCACGTGCCCATTTGTCTTATGCCCGATTACGTGAACCTGGTCAACGGCAGCTTTTTGTAAGAAAAACACACCATGACCAGCAACCACGGAATTCCTGCCTGCGATAGATCTCCAGCCCGATGCATTTTCAATTTTCGCCCAAACTTCAAAGGTAAAGGCATTTTGTAGCTCTGGAAACTCAATGCTTTTACTCCGCAAAGCCTGGGAAACCCCATTCAAGGATACTGCACGACCAATATTAAGGCCGGTTTCCACATAGCTTAACGAAGGTCCAACAACCTCCAGATTCCAGCCATTTCCAGTTAAATCAGGGATCTCACCATTTCCCGCAACTTCCATATCCCAATAGGCTATCGGAGAATCTTCCAACACTTTTTCTTTATATATTTGCGAACTCGAAAATGACGCAAAAAATACACAAAAAATGCAAGCAACAGCAGACGAAATCCCTTTCATCAAATAATTCCCATAATTAAAGCATCTGCACACTCAAACGTGAGTCAAAGCTTAAAAATCTATGACTATTCTTTAAACGTGAATGTTTGCTGAAGTTATAAAATGCGATATATGACCCATAATCCGAGTCAACAATATTGTTTTGCGGATCCGCTATTTTCCAGCTACCAGAGTGATTATACTCCGCCCAATTGTGGTAGCTTTCTGAACTTAATTTTCCGGAATCTTCAACCACAAACCCGCCAACCATCCGCGCCGGAATATCTACTGCTCTAGACAATGCAACAAATGCAGAAGAAAACTCCGTGCAATCGCCTTTCTTTTCAAGCAACGCGTAGCGTGCACCCCGGTCTTCCGAGATATAACCGATATCGACAATGTTTTTATAAAGCCAAGACGATGCTTCTTCGGGCATGTTTTTGCTTTGGCGAATTTTTTTCGCCAATTCCAGAACCTCTGAAGAACCCACCTCGATATTTGGCTCGGCCCCAAGAAAATCACCCATGGCGCTATAACGCTGAGCGGCTCCAGCCATGGCCAGGTGTACTGTGATATTTACAACTTGACTTGAAAAGGGCGCCACATCAAGAATCTCAAACTTCAAGGTTTGGTTTCCGATATCGTCTTTAGTTACTTCATATTCATGACTGGCACTAATACTTAGCGTCTTTTGGTAGGAATTCTGAGCGACTGGCGCAAAAACATTAAATTGAGCAGACTCAATTAACGAAGCGGTATTATTAGTTACTAAGAAGCTGTAGCGAATAGTTTTGTTTATATCGTAATGAAGAGCATCACTGCTCTTAGACCAGTAAAGCCACAGAATTAAAACTGGCAATGCTATTGCGGCACAGATCCAAAACCTGAGCCACGCGGCAAAATTAACTCGCACATGCACCCCGAAAATCTTTACCTGCACGTTTCAAGGCGCTTTCTGACCGAACCTCCAAAGCGGTAATCACACTTTGCAGCCCTCCCTCAACAACATGGACGGCCTTGTAATCATCGGCACTGAAAATATGCGTTCCCGTATCCTCTACATAGAAAACGGGCAGATACCTATTTAAGGAGCTAAATTCGATACTCTGCCTTATCAGCTGTTCCAGACTAACACCCTCGTCAGGATAAACGGCTGTTATTCCGGCTTTTTGCAGCTGGTCTGAAACTGACTTACTTGGAACAATGGTAACGGCACCGAATCGCTGAGCTTCCACTAAAAAGTGGTCTGGAGACACGGATACAGGAGGGTGGGATGAAATATCGCTTGGATTCCAAACTACAATTATTGGATCTTTAAACCCACTTTGAACAAGCTCTTGACACAGCTTTGCAAGCTCAAATCGCTTATACGACTCCGCGCCAATTACTATTTTGCTATCTTTCAGGAATTGATTTGTCTTGACCCTGCGAATGGGTACATGCAGAGAGCTTGATGGAAATAATTCACGGACAGGATTGAGGGATACATCCACATAGGTAAATGAGCCCTTAAGTTCTGCCACTGGGACAAAACACTCCTCGGAAATAGAAGCGTCATTTACAACAAACGAGCTTTGCCAGACCTTCCGCAGACCAACTTCACTGTAAAATCCATCTTCAGTCCCAACCGCTTCACCGCTCAACGCCCGAAGAGAAATCGACGCGATAAAAAGAACAGCACAAACAGGCAGAGATGTGACATTCCATTTCACATCCAACTTCTCATTTTAGTAACTATTACATTACAGCCAAACTACCAGCTGTACTTTGGAGGCGGTCGATCCTATAAAAATATTTGGCACGTCGCGAGAAAAAGAGGACTCGAACCCACTTTTGGTGACACAATTCACAATTTTTAACTGTCTTAAGTGACATTTGCCTACCCAGACTCCCCTCCCCAACGAAGGAGGTCAACTGCGTTCAATTAGTTTTAACTATCCGAACAAACATTAAATTGCACAAAATTGCACCACCCCATTTGAAAGCTGTGTCTCGTTCACGATTCACTGGGAAAATACTATCACTCGGCCGCATCGCGGCACTCACCGCGCACTTCACCGCCCAGTTGGGATACCACGCGATCGATCACGAAGTAGCCATCGCGGCAGAAACCGGTTTCCTTGAGTTTGAGATTCATTGCGTAGTCAAAATCCGCACTCCGCTGCCGGCGCGGCTGACCAGCCATCATCTCCTGATCACGCAACATCCCGCTGCGAGGGTTTGGACGTTCGGTAAAAGGCCCGCGCAGCTGTGGTGCGGCTATCTCGAGACTGTATGTAAAGCGTTTGGAGCCATTGGCTGAAATTTCGGTGTGGAAGGATTCTTTCAGGCCGGGATTGGGTGCCCGGGGTTCACTGGCGCACCCCGCCAGAAAAAACAATGCTGAAATACCGGCGATATAACGGGTAAACATTCATCCCCCTGTTCATAGTAATTCGATAGCGCTCATCCCGGCCCTGAAGCGGCGCTCCCACAGCCGGGATTCCGGTAGAAGAATGAGGCTATTTAAACACCACGGTGCGGTTACCGTGAATAAACACCCGCTCTTCCAGCACCAGCTGCAGCGCACGGCTCAATACCTGCTTCTCCACATCCCGGCCGGCGCTGGCCATGGACTCAGCGGAATAGCCGTGATCCACATGGATCACATCCTGCTCGATGATCGGGCCTTCGTCCAGGTCATCGGTAACGAAGTGCGCAGTGGCACCGATAATCTTGACGCCGCGCTCAAAGGCCTGCTGATAGGGTTTGGCACCGATAAACGCAGGCAGGAAAGAGTGGTGAATGTTGATGATGCGCTTTTTGTAATGCTCGACAAACTGCGGGGTAAGCACCCGCATGTATTTGGCCAGAATCAGGTAATCCGGCTGGTAGCTGTCCACCAGCTGCATCACCTGCTCTTCATGCTGCGCCCGCTCCAGCCCTTCCGCGGGCAACCAGTGGAAAGGAATATCGAACTTCTCCACCAGCGGCTGGAGGGTATTGTGGTTGCCGATCACCGCGGCGATCTCCACGTCCATCGCCCCTGAATAACACTTCATCAGGATGTCACCAAGGCAGTGGGCCTCCTTGGTAACCATCAATACCAGGCGCTTGCGGCCGGAGGCAACCAGCTTGCGCACTGCGCCTTCCGGCAGCGCCAGATCCAGGTCTTCCAGCAGGGTCGTATCGTTGAAGTTACCTTCCAGGGCGGTGCGCATGAAGAAGCGCCCCTGGTCGCGGTCGACGAACTCATCGTTCTTGGTGATGTTGAGCTGGTGCTTGTAGCAGATGTTGGTGATCTTGGCGATCAACCCTTTGGCGTCCGGGCAATCCGTTAGCAGTATCTTCTTTTCCATCGGTAAAAATCAGACTAATTATTCAGAAGGCTGACTATACACTATGTGCATTCGTATACCCGCCACGGGTTCATTTTTTGACCACAAGCTTTCCGACCAACAGGGTGATCATGGATAAGACCTTATTTGCCGAACATCTGGCCACGCTGCGCAAACGCTACGACGACATCCTCGAGCAGTGCGGTTTTGAGACGCTGAACGTATTCAGCGGAGCACCCTCGGTACAGTTCCTGGACGACAACTACTACCCCTTCCGGGTCAACCCGCAGTTCAAGGCACTGGTGCCGGTTACCGACAACCCCAACAGCTGGGTCATCTTCCGCCGCGGGCAAAAGCCCAAGCTGCTGTTCTACCGCCCGGTCGACTTCTGGCACTACGTGCCGCCCGCGCCCCAGACCTTCTGGAGCGACGAATACGACATCGAGCTGCTGGCCAAGCCAGACGAAGCCAAGGCGTTCCTGTCCGGTGAAAATGCAGCGTTTATTGGCGAAACCGGAAAGCTGGAAGGCTGGGACATCGGCGAGCGCAACCCGCAGCACCTGATCGACCGCCTGCACTGGGCCCGCGCCTACAAAACCCCGTATGAAATGGCCTGCCTGCGCGAAGCCAACCGCATTGCCGTGCGCGCGCACCGTGCCGCGGAAGACGCCTTCCGCGCAGGTGCCAGCGAGTTCGAAATCAACCTCGCCTATATGAAAGCCGCCGGCCAGGGCGAAGGTCGCATGCCCTACGGCAATATTGTCGCGCTGAACGAGCACGGCGCGATCCTGCACTACACCCACCTGGGTACCGAGCCACTGCCGGAGAGCGAGCGCCGCAGCTTCCTGATCGACGCCGGCGCCGACTGCAATGGCTATGCGGCAGATATCACCCGCAGCTATGCCTACCGCGATGGTGAATTCGCCGACCTGGTCGCGGCGATGGATGAGAAGGAACAGGAACTGGTGGCAGGCCTGACGCCGGGCGCCTCTTATGTAGAGCTGCACCGCCAGTGCCACCACAGGATCGGCCAGTTGCTGCAGCAGTTTGGCATCATCAAGACCTCACCGGAAAGTGCCGTGGAATCCGGCCTTACCGGCACCTTCATGCCCCACGGCCTCGGCCACTTCCTGGGCCTGCAGGTTCACGATGTGGGCGGTCACCAGACCGGCCCGGAAGGCGGCAAGACCCCGCCGCCCGCGGAATACCCCTTCCTGCGCACTACGCGCACGGTGGAAGAAAACCAGGTGTTCACCATCGAACCCGGGCTCTACTTTATCGAAAGCCTGCTGGCGGACCTGAAGGAATCCCAGCTCGCCGGTGAAGTGAACTGGGACAAGGTGGAAAGCCTGCGTCCGTTCGGCGGTGTGCGTATCGAAGACAACATCATCGTGCACGCTGATCGCATCGAGAACATGACGCGGGATTGTTACGGCGAGTAATCGCCGGGCAGAACTCTCGCGTATTCACCTGCAAGCAGGCTCCTGCCAGGGGGTGGCCCCCAGTAGGAGCCTGTTTACAGGCGCGCCATCAAGCCACTTCCGCACGCACCGTGCGTGCCGCCTCCACCATATTCAGCAGTGAAGATCCCACCTCTGCCCAGTTCCGGGTTTTCAATCCACAGTCCGGGTTGATCCACAGTTTTTCCAGCGGAATTACATCCAGCAACTGGTACACGCGGTAAACCAGTTCTTTTCGCTCTGGCACATTGGGCGAGTGGATATCGTAAATACCCGGGCCAATTTCATTTGGATAGCCTTCACCCTCCCCGGCAAATGCCTTCAGCAAGCGCAGATCCGAGCGCGCGGATTCAATGGTAATCACATCCGCATCCAGTGCGACGATCGCATCCATGATCGAGTTGAAGTTGGAATAGCACATATGGGTGTGGATCTGCGTTTCCGGCTGTACTTCACTGCAGGTGTAGCGGAAGCAGCCCACGGCCCAGTCAAAATATTCCTGATGCTCAGATGCACGCAGTGGCAGACCTTCGCGCAGGGCCGGCTCGTCGATCTGGATGATACCGATACCGGCGGCTTCCAGATCCTGGACTTCCTGCCGCAGGGCACGGGCGATCTGCAGGCAGCTTTCTGCGCGCGGGATATCCTCACGTGGGAAAGACCAGTTGAGAATGGTGACCGGCCCGGTGAGCATGCCCTTCACCGGCTTTTTGGTCAGGCTCTGGGCGTACTCACTCCACTGCACCGTCATCGCCTGCGGACGGGAAATATCCCCGGCAATGATCGGTGGCTTCACGCAGCGTGAACCGTAGCTCTGCACCCAGCCGTTGCCGGTGTGGATAAAACCATCCAACTGTTCACCGAAGTACTCCACCATGTCATTGCGCTCGGCTTCGCCGTGCACAAGAACGTCCAGGCCAAGGATTTCCTGGCGACGAATGGCTTCGGCAATTTCCGCGCGCAGATGGTCGTTATAGTCCTGCGCGGAAATTTCGCCCTCGCGGAACTGCTTGCGCACCTGGCGCAACACATCGGTCTGCGGAAAAGAGCCAATGGTGGTTGTCGGCAGCAATGGTAATTTCCAGCGTTCGCGCTGGATGTCTGCGCGCTCGGTGTATTTCTGCGCACGCCAGGTATTGGCCAGCTCCGCGAGAATTTCCGACTGCGGGCGGCTTTCGGTAGTGTCGGCAAGCGGGAGCAATGCGGCATCGGGCAGCAGCGCCGCCTGCAACGCCTTCAGCTCTTCGAGCTTCTGGCGGCTGTAGGCCAGTTTCTGCTTTTGCGCATCGGGCAAGGCACTTTCAGTATCCAGATCAACCGGAGAATGGAGCAGCGAACAGCTGGCGGACAGCCACAGGCGATCACCCAGCTGTTTTGCCAACGGCTGTAACTGGCGCTGCCAGCGAGCCAGATCCGTGCGCCATACATTGCGCCCGTTCACCACCCCAACCGACAGTACCTTGTTGCCCGTCAGGGCCGATGCCACCAGATCCACTTCGTCCGCGGCACGCACAGCATCAATGTGAATGCCATCTACCGGCAGGCCCGACGCCAGTTCCAGGTTCTCCCGGAGCGGCGAGAAGTAGGTCGCCAACAGCAGCTTGCTGCCGCTCGCCTTGGCAAGCACCTCGTACGCCAGGGCAAAGGCATCGCGCCACTCGGCCGGCAAATCCAGCCCCAGTATCGGCTCATCAATCTGTACCCACTGCGCGGCCGCATTCGCCAGCTGCGCGAGCAACTGCTGGTAACAGGGCAGTAATCCCGGCAGCAGGTCCAGTGCATTGTCAACGCCGCGCCCGAGCCAAAGGTAGGTCAGCGGGCCAATGATCACCGGTTTGACGTTGTGCCCCAGCTGCTGCGCTTCCTTTACTTCGGCAAGCAGCCATTCACTGTCGAGGGTGAAATCCTGACCTGTGGAAAACTCCGGCACCAGATAGTGGTAGTTGGTATCAAACCATTTGGTCATGGCACTGGCCGCCACCGCGTCACCGGAAGGCGCGCGCCCGCGGGCGAGGCGGAAATACTGATCCAGCTTGTTATCGGCCGCGCCAGTATTGAAACGCTCGGGAATCACACCGAACATCAGCGAGTGGTTCAGCACCTGGTCGTACCAGGCGAAGTCGCCCACAGTGGTCAGCGCCAGGCCTGCGGCCTGCTGCGCCTGCCAGTTCTGGCTGCGCACCTGCGAGCCCGCCGCCAGCAGTGCCTGCTGGTCGATCTCCCCCTTCCAGTACGCTTCCTGCGCCCGCTTCAGTTCACGCCGCGCACCGATGCGCGGATAGCCAAGAATATGTGTTTGTGCCATCGGGTGTTCTTCCTTAATTCAATTGGTGTTTCTGCAAGTGCGGTACTTCGTAGCCCTGGATACCGGCATACGCCGGCATGACGACAATTAGGCCCCGTCATCCCGGCCTTGAGCCGGGATCCAGGGAGTACGCGAAAGCGGTAATTCGGAGTTGATTCTGATGCGGGCATCATGTTCAATCAATTTCATATTTTTTGCCCAAAACATGAAATTTACTAAAGATGATCGAGCTACGGCATTTGAAGGCCCTGAGCATATTGCGGGAGACCGGCAGCATGGTGCGCGCCGCCGAGCGGCTGCACCTCACCCAGTCCGCGCTGTCACACCTGTTCCGGGAAATGGAAGACCGCCACGAGCAGGCGCTGTTTGTGCGCAAGTCCCGCCCGCTGCGCTTCACCAGTGCCGGGCTGCGTCTGCTGCAACTGGCCGATGACGTGCTTCCGCGAGTGGCCGTGGCACAGCGGGATCTGGCCCGCCTCGCCTCCGGCCAGGCCGGGCGGCTGAATATCGCCATCGAGTGCCACAGCTGTTACCAGTGGCTGATGCCGACACTGGACGCCTACCGGGACGACTGGCCGGAAGTCGAGCTGGATCTATCCAGTGGATTCCACTTTGCGCCATTGCCGGCACTGGTGCGCGGGGATCTGGATCTTGTGGTCACCAGCAACCCGGACAATTCCCTCAAAGGAATACATTACGAGCCGCTGTTCAGCTTTGAAATGTGCCTGGCGGTAAGCCGCAAGCATCCGTTGGCGGAAAAGAAATGGGTAACCCCGGAAGATCTGGCCGAGGAAGTGCAGATCACCTACCCGGTTGAGCGGGAGCGGCTGGATATTTTCCAGAACTTCCTCGATCCGGCCGGGATCGAGCCTGCGGCCGTGCGCACCGCTGAACTCACCGTGATGATGGTGCAGCTGGTGGTCAGCGGGCGCGGCGTATGTGCCCTGCCCAACTGGGCCCTTTACGAATATTTACAGAAGGGACTGGTCAACCAGCTTAGACTGGGAAAAACTGGCCTATGGAGTACACTCTACGCCGCGGTGCGGGAAGAAATGCTGGAGCAGGCATTTCTGCGGGATTTTTTCGAGACCGCGCGCAGCACCTGTTTTAACAACCTGAATGGTGTCCGTGCAGCCGGCTGATTTTTGTCAGGCTGCCGCTGAAATAACGAATAAGGAATACCCATGACATCGACCACCAACAGCTGGAGCCCAGCACTCAAAGGCCTGCACTGGCTGATCGCAATCTTCATCCTGTGCGGTTGGGCATCCGTGGAACTGCACGAGTTTTACGAGCGCGACGATCCCATGCGCGGCTGGTGGATGGTAGTGCACTTCTCGCTCGGCTTCAGCGTCCTGCTGCTGGCGATGTTGCGCCTGTACTGGCGCGCCACCCACGGCCGCCCAACCTTGTATGGCAGTGGTTTCCAGAAACCCGTCTCGCTGCTGGTGCAGAGCCTGCTGTACGTCCTGATGCTCGGCATGCCTCTCACCGGCCTGATGATGCGCCAGTTCGCCGGTCGCGACACCACCCTGTTCTGGCTGTTCGACCTGCCCTCGTTCGTGACCAAGAATATTGACCTCGCCAAGCAGGTTGCCTTCATCCACAAGGAGTTTCTGTGGAATGCACTGCTGGTCATGTTGGTACTGCATATTGGTGGCGCGCTGTGGCACCACTTCATCAGCAAGGACAATACCCTGCGGCAGATGTTGCCATTCGGCAAAGTCAAATAAGCCCGTTTCAACCGCTTTTGCGCTCTCAGGTGGGTAGCGCACAAGAAAAAAAACCGCGCAGCTGCGCGGTTTTTTTATACCCAATCACCAAAGCAAAATTTGGGCGATGCAATATTTAAAGCGAGGGAATCGCGTACGGCCTTTCCTCGACGCGCTCAAATTTAGTATTGAAGATGCTCCCGAAATAAAATGTGTGTTCTTCAGGAATGCCCATTGAGCGATCAAGGAAGGGATCCATGAAAAAGCGGTGGTAGTGCCGCAAACCTATGCCATCTTCGGCCATATCCTGGTGCAGCACCCACTCCCTCTCATGGTAAAGAACACAGTCTTCACTCGGTGCGGGATCCCAGGTAGCAGACTGGCATGTGCCTCCTGACGTGGTCCGGTATCGGCGAATGAGCAGATTGCCTTCATCGTTAATCCGCCAGTACCCCGGCATTAATGAAAACTCATCCTGCGTCAACTCACCATCCTGGTTCTGGTCCCATCCCGATACCGTCAGTGCAGTGCCATCGGCATTAACCTCAAACCAGAACGGCAGCAGCGGTGCAAAGAAATCAAGTGAATTGCGATAAATCCCTTCCGCACTCGCCGCAGTCCAAGCTGGGGCTTCTTTCAAATAGGCTTTACCAGCGGTAGAGCGCTTATCAGCACCATCCGTGATCTCCACGAAAACCAACGGGGACTTCTGGTTATCCTTCTCAAGAAGCACCAGTTCCACCGGATACCCCATGACATCGGCAATCCGTAAATGCCCTTTTTCATCCAATGTCCACGCGGAACTTACTTGTGTCGAAGAGGGGGCACCCGTACCAGAGACGGAATCCTGACTAATCGTGACGCTGCCGCCCACTTCCGCGTTACCTGCAAAAATCAGCTGTACAGCCTGGATATCGAAGTCGGCTTGCGGGTTTTCTGGCGATGGATCAGTCACGACCCCCGGCAACGTCGGCAATGGGATACTCAGTGCCAAACCCATCTGCAGGGCTTCCGGCAGGTTCCCAGTACCCGCATCTCGCACCGCGAAAGCGGCACCAGTCGTGCGAACCGGTTGCGTAGGTGGGTATTCCCCATTCGGGTAACGGGTATATTGCTCGCCAGTGATTAAAATCCAGTCGATTCCGGCCCCGTGATCGAGCCAGTTGATCAGAACCGGCCTGACGATCTGTTGTGCCTCGACCATCTGCCCGAGGTTATTGTCATAGCTGATATCGGTATTTGCCACAAACTCGGCACCATCAATCTCAAGACCTGCCGCCGTTGCCGCCCAGGTAAGGCTGCTTGCACCAAGCCCGCCAGAAATCTCCCCCTTGCCCTGTGGCTCAATCTTCAATCGATAACCAGCAGGTATATTGTTGGCGTTATCAAATGGAACCGGGTGCAGGCTGGAAGTAGTCAGGTAATACGTATCTTGAATAGCAGACACATCCGGGAGAGTAGCCAATACAAGACTCTGGTCAGAAACCATTGCATCCAGTGCGGCCCGATAAATAGCGGGACTACTCTTCTGTATGTCACCAGCCAGTTTGGCAGCAACCTCGGGGTTTGCAGCCAGAGCATAAGTATCCGGCGTATCCTGAGGCATCGTCACGCCAGGAGAATCCGAGTAGTCCAGAACCAGCTTGATCAATGCGCCCAAATGGAAAACCTGGCCACCGTCAAGGGCGGTTTTACCTGCAGCAAGCTGCTCCTGAGTGGAAACGCTTCCCGGCTCCCCCCGCTCAAGCTGCGCCGCCAATGCCGTGGTTAAATTTGAGATATTTACGGGCAAATGCTCTTCTCGCGAGACAATGCCGTCTTCCCCTGCAGCTTCCATCAAAGTCTCAAAGGTTCCCATCAAAGAAACCAGTTTGAGCCTGGCATTCAGGCTTGTTGCCTCAGCCCTCACCATATCCGAGGTACGGCTATCGTCCACAGCAACTGAAATAGAGTAGTTTCCGGCACTGTCGGCGGTGGTCGAGAAAACCTGATCGCCAACACTGAATGAAACTTCTGCATTTGCCACCGGGTTGTCGGTCACCACGCCTTGTACTGTAACGCTCATCGTATGAGCGATAATGGATACCGTCACGTCTTTGGTAGTAACTGCGCCATCGTCATCGGTAACCGTAATTGCCAGAACTGCACTAGCATCACCTGCCACAGCGGGTGCCGTTATCGAGACCGTATCGGTAGCCACTCCAGACAGGCCCAAAGACACCCCGGACTTCTGCGTCCAGGCATAAGAGGCGATAGTCCCATCGGAATCCGATGCCGTAGCCTTGAGCGTCGCGGACTCACCTTCCCGAATGGAGATGGCAGCCACAGTGACACTAGGTGCCTGGTTAGTCGGCTCAGGGGGCTCATTGCCACCCTCATCACCACCGCCACCGCCACCGCCACAGGCAGTAAGGAGCAGGCTGGACAAAATGGCTGAAAGGAAAGCAGACTGATTGTTTTTTATTCTCATATGCGATGTATCTATCCATGTTTATCTAACAAAAAACACAAAAATCCCAGCTCTCCCCTGTGGTAACAGCGGCCAATTTGAATTTTGTGCTCAATGTAGACGAACTTTGCCCCCAACCCTGCAAGTCGTTTCTAAGCCACAATCGAGAAAGTGTGATTTGTGCCCCGTTTACTCCAAAGAACGGTGGCAGGGGCATCGTAACGATCCAGTCATGCAAGCCGGAAAAATGGTGCCGATGCGCCCAGTCGGGAATCCATGTAGCGAGCACATAAAAAAAGGGCGCCCCGTGGGGTGCCCTTTTTCATTGGCGAGGAAGTGTCCCTCAACTGTAATCAGTCAAAAGATTTCTTCGGCTTGCGCTTCTTCGGCGCAAACTTCGGAGCGCCACCGGTTTTGACTTTTGATTCGTCAAAACGGGCGATGTTCATCGGCCGGCCATTCACGCGCACCTTTTTCAGGTGCTGGAAAATTTCCGCTGGCATGCCTTCCGGCAGATCCACGGTCGTGTAATCCGGGTAGATCTCGATACGGCCGATGTAGGAGCTGTCCAGATCCACTTCGTTGGCGATAGCGCCGACGATGCTGCCCGGGCGCACGCCGTGCTCACGGCCTACTTCAATGCGGTAACGCTCTTTGCCTTCGTCCGGAGACGGGATGCGCTTGCTGTCCTTGTCAAAGACCTTGCGGTCGCCCTTTTCACGCTTGTTGCGCTTGCGGTCATCAAAGTCGCGGTCACCGCGATCATTGAAATCGCGCTGCCGCGGCTCGCGCTCATCCAGCAGCAGCGGCTGGTCGCCCTGCGCCATGGCGGCGAGTGCTGCCGCTACATCCAGCGGGTCGACATCGTTGTTTTCCAGGAATTTCTCCACCAGATCACGGAACGGCGCCAGGTCGCGACGGCCAGCCATGGTGTAAGTGATCTTCTGCTGGAATTTTTCCATACGGGAAGCATTCACGGCTGCCGCTGTCGGCAGATCCAGGCGTTCGATGGCCTTCTTGGTTGCGCGCTCAATGGTGCGCAGCATGCGCTGCTCGCGCGGCGCCACAAACAGGATCGCGTCACCTTCGCGCCCGGCGCGGCCGGTACGGCCGATACGGTGGATGTAGGCTTCGGTATCGTAAGGAATGTCGTAGTTGATCACGTGGCTGATGCGTTTCACATCCAGGCCGCGCGCGGCAACATCGGTAGCGACCACGATATCGAGCTTGCCCGCCTTGAGCTTCTCGATCACCTGTTCACGCATACCCTGCGCCATATCACCATTCAGTGCCGCACTGGCGAAGCCGCGGGCCGCGAGCTTGTCGGCGACTTCCACCGTAGCGTTCTTGGTGCGCACGAAAATGATGGTGGCGTCCACCGGCTCGGCTTCGAGAATCCGGGTCAGTGCGTCCATCTTGTGCAGGCCGCCCACCGGCCAGTAACGCTGGCGGATGGTCTCGGCGGTCTCGGTCTTGACCTTGATCTTTACTTCGACCGGGTTGCGCAGGTGCTCACGGGCAATGGAGGCAACTTCGCGCGGCATGGTGGCAGAGAACAGCGCAATCTGGCGCTCTTCCGGAATCTGCTCCAGTACCCATTTCACGTCGTCGATGAAGCCCATGCGCAGCATTTCGTCGGCTTCGTCCAGCACCAGCATCTTCAGGGAAGACAGGTCCAGGGTGCCCTTGCGCATATGATCCATTACACGGCCCGGGGTGCCCACGATCAGCTGCACGCCGCGCTTCAGTTGCTGGATCTGGCCACGGTAGTCGGCGCCACCATAGATGGGGGCGACGTGGAAACCCTTGAGGTTGGCCGCGTAAGACTGGCAGGCTTCTGCCACCTGAATGGCCAGTTCACGGGTCGGTGCCAGTACCAGCGCCTGGGGGCGCTTGTCTTTCAGGTCGAGGCTGGCCAGCAGCGGCAGCGCAAAGGCTGCGGTTTTACCGGTACCAGTCTGCGCCTGGCCCAATACATCGCGGCCATCCAGCAGTGACGGGATGGTCTGCGCCTGGATGGGAGACGGCGTCTCGTAACCCAGTTTGGTAACGGCATTAAGAATTTCAGTAGGCAATCCCAACTGGTCAAAACCAGCTGGTGCGGAATTATCGGTCATTTTGAATTCACTTGAATTTACATAGGGGGGCCGGGCCCGGCTAATTACCCAATGGGGTAACCATAGCGCAAGGCTGAGGATTGCAGGGCAAGGCGAAGAAGCCCATTAATAGCACCGCTATTTCAAGCTCATTCAACTCTACGACAGGGGCCTGTGGCGAGGAGGTCTGTTACCCTTTTTGACTAATGTCCCGCTTGCAGCCGCCAGTTGGGCGGGGGGACAAGAGGCTGCGCAGTCTACCAGTTTGGCGCAAGAGTGCCAGTTTATTTTTTAACCGGCACGAAAGGCGGGCCCAGTTCAGGCCGCCAGGTATTCCTCTTCGCGCTCTTCCACCGGCAGGGCCGTCTCTGGAAGCACAACCGGCATCATACGCTGGCAAGCCGCTTCTACCGCGGTTTCCACCGACTTGTAAAAGCTGCCATCCAGCTGGGTCTTCTCGTAGAGGTAGGTACGGAAGGCCTTGAACAGTGCCGGGTTTACTGGCGCGGGCTGCTGCCAAAAGGTGTCCAAGCTGCCCTGGTGAGTCAACTCCGGCAGGTCGTACAACGCCCGTCCAAGGGTCACAGTCGGCACACGGTGCAACAGCGCCGAAATACCCACCGTGCTATTGATCGTAACAACACCCTTTGCGTGATCCAGCAGCGTAGGCAGGTGCAGGTCGTGGCAATACACCACACGGCCAGCCACCCTGTGCTCGCGCGCCAGTGCGCGAATCAAACGCCCGTAATGGCAAAACCCGCGATCCATCGGGTGGTGCTTGATCACCAACAGCTCATGGGATGCCGCATTGGCCGCAAACGACGCGACCACCTGCCGGATGGAGTCCTCAATGGAACGGTAATCGGAGTGCGCGCGAATCTGGAAATCATCCGCGGTCTGCAGGGGGTAGATGAAATATTCACCACTGTGCTTGCGGGTCAGAGACTCGGTGTATTTACGCTGGGTAAACCGGTACAAGCCCTTACGGTAGAAACTGAGCACCCAGCAGCCCGCTTCCTGGAGCCAGTTGCGGGTGCGGTGATGGCGATAGTAGGGGAACTGCCGGCGCGCGAGGCGTGTGGCCAGATAATAGAGAATCGCAAACTGTGCCCGCTGCCAGAAGGTCTGGCCGACCTGCACTTCCGTTTTCCGGTTGTGTGGGCGATAGCCATCGATGGCCTTGCGTGACCAGTCCAGGGGGGAGTTAGCATTGACTCCGCCAGACTCCAGTGTCACGAAGTCCGGGCGCAGGTAACCCTCTTCAAATGCCCAGAAGCGGACGCCCAGGTCCTCGCAAACAGCGCGGGCTTCCCGGTGGTAATAGCGGCAATCGCCGTAAACCACCACGGTGCCGATGTCGTTCTGGCGGATGTAGCCATATAGGTATTCCGGCCAGCCCGCAGGCCCCGCGGAATAATCCACCAGCTCATCCGCCCAGGCGTAAAACCGATCGCCGCCGTTGAAATTGATTTTGTGGGTTTTTACGCCCAGCGCGGAATAATGGCGCGCGCAACGGGCAAAAAAAGGCCCGAGCGGCCCCTGTAAAAACAAGACCCCTGACATGGTTCCCCACAAAGCTCCGCGGCACTGCAATTGCCGCTCCCCTGGAGCACTACTTGTTAACGGGGCGCAATCGTCGCGCCCCAAAATAAAGCAAGCTGCCCCAAGCCGGGGCCAGAATATTCAAAAACCAAACGAGAATCACGTCTCAAAATTGACGTGACAGTCTACATACTTTGTAACAGCGTGTCTCGGCGAATTCGATGAATTAGCCGCCGCGAGTGAAGCGGCCACCAAATTTGCGCTGCTCACCGCTGGCGATACGCGGACCATCGAGACGAGCCAGCACCCTTGACCACACGGATTCAAACAGGCCTGCCGTTGCCCGCGGCCAAAATGTGAACAGCGGATTGAACGGGTTATCCCGCGCCTGCATCCAGACCGTCATCCGCTGGGACTTCGCCATCGCCTCACCGCGCCGGTGAAAGCCGTAAACATTCGCTATCAATAGTGTGTTGCGCGGCACACAGAACTTTTGCGGGGCAAGCCCCATCTCTCCCAGCTCAGCCTCGGTTACCCGGAAGGAGCCATCCCAGTAGCGCCCTGCCTGCCGGTCACGGCCCTTCTTGCAGGCTTCCAGGCTCTGCCGGTACTCCCATTTCAGCCGAGACCAACTCAACCGGTGTGAGCCGGGCACGTAGACAAAAGGCCCGTTGCTATCGTCCACATCATCCAGATACAGCCACCCTTTCACACACGGATGGAAGGTATCCGCGTGCATATCCCGCTGGGGATCGGCACGCGGGGTGACATTGGCCTGATTGCACAGGTTTTCCACGTAAAACAGCGGTGGGCGGTTCTTGGATGAGCAGTAGCGCATCAGGCGATCCAGCGCCGGGCGCTCGGCAAAAGCCTGCATCCCGGGAAGGTTTTGCCGCACATCCGCTGTCATAAAGGCCCGCTCGGTGAGCGTGGTGCCCTCTACTGTCTCGCGAATCTCACCGTGGTAACTCTGCAATTCACGGGCCAACGCCTCGAATTCGGCCTCGGGCAAAAAATCTGGTTTCAGGATATAACCGTGCTGAATGAACTGGCGGCGATCCCCTGCCGGCACCAGTGGCGACAACAGCAGCAAGCGAAACCTGAACAGCCCATGCGCGAGCACTATTCTCGCGATATGGAGCCCGCACCGATTCAATAAATAGCTGCCGATAATGGGGTTATTTCTGAAACTCTTGCCCCAGGAAAGCAGCTCGAAGAGCCACTTGGGCAGGAGGTATATTTTTCTGAAAAACACGGGATTCACGTAAATCCTCAGCGCGATGAATAAATCGTCGTTTCTCGTTATAACTCGTCATTCCCGCGAAAGCGGGAATCCGCCGCGGCCTCGCCTGGCACTCTGGATTCCGGCTCAAGGCCGGAATGACACTGGTGTCAGGTTCCTACCTGCGGAAAAACCGGTTGCGCACCTGGCGATAGATCCATCTGCGCGCGCCGCCTTCCGCGGATCCCTCCCGCTGGGCCTGCAGAAGCGCCATTGCCGTTTCCGCATCCACAATATCGCCACTTGTGGGATCCACATAGGTGGGATACAGGATCAGTGTCGCCGCCACCAGTTCGTCCAGGGAAAGCGCGCGGCCGCGGGCCTTTTTACAGCGGCTGACCGACGCCAGCACCTGCAGCGCCTCCGGCGCCCCGGCCTTGCCGCCCGCCAGCAGGCGATCTTCCGTAAGCCGCCACCCGGCATAAAAAGGCAGTCCGTAAGTAACCACTTTCACGCCCCGCAGCAGTGCCTCAAAGCCACTCAGGGAGCACAGGGTGTGCACTTCATCCACCTGTTCCAGCAGCTGCGGCATGGAGAGGTGAGTCACCAGGCAATCAAACAGGCCTTCTTCATCCGCGGCCAGCTCGCCCACGCGCCCGCCCGCCAGTACATCCGGGTGGGGTTTGTAAATGATGAAGGCATAAGGGTTGGCACGGCGCACTTCCGCGAGCAGCTGCCGGTTGTTCTTGATCCACGGCGAACCGTGGGCGATGGACGCATCGGTTTCCACCTGGCCCGGAACAAGAATGATGGTTTTGTTTTCCGGCAGCGCGAGCCCGTCGGCGGTCGCTGGCACCGCCAGGTTGTACTTGCAGAGGCGCTGTTCCACCAGCTGTTTGCGCAGCGCCGCGGCACGATCCAGGAGCGCCGGAGTGAACACCCCCTTACTCAGCAGGCCTTCCAGGTCCGAGCGCGAGGAGGCATCGTAATAAATGCCGGAAGCGTCCAGCACCAGCGACAGCGGGCGTACCAGATCCGAGCCAAGGCCGACCGAACGCAAGAACCCATCCTCCAGGCGCCACAGGTGCAGCCCTCTTTTTTTGCAGGTTTCGGTAATTTCCCGGGTAAGGCTGCTGGCCCAGGTCACTACACGCACTTCCCTGTCGCGGCCATTCAGCTGCTGCGGGTCACTGTCCGCAAATTCCAGGGTGCCCGGGCGCCCCAGAAAGTCCGGCACAAACCCGCGCTTCCAGCGGGAAAAGCCCAGGGCCAGCCAGCTGGCCTGCAGGCGCTGGCCACACCGCTTCTGTTCCGCGAGCAGGCGGATCGTATCCTCGAGCGTGCAGCGCATTCCGGTATAGGGATTGATATAGCGGCAGTAGCGCAGATAGGCCGCAGCAAATACCTGCTCCAGCGAGCGCGTCTGCCCGCGGCGCATGCACGACTGCGCATCTTCCGTCAGCCCCCAGCCGGCATAGAACGGCATGCCAAAACAATGCACCGGCTTGCCGGCGAGAAGTGCATCAAACCCCATCTGGCTGGTGACCACATACACCCGTTCCACCCCGTCGAGCAGAGCCCAGGGACTGGTGTCTTCCGCCCAGATCCGGCAACCGCGCGCGGCGGCCGCGTCGGTCAGATAGCCACGCTTGTTGCCTGCAATAACATCGGGGTGGGTTTTAACCACCACCTCTGCATCCGGGTTTTCAGCAATGGCAGCCTCCAGCATGGCCACGAAGGTGCTTTCGTCAGCACAACCGTAGTTGACCGATGCATCGCCATAGGTTTGATCCACCACCAGGATACGCGGCCGCTCATCCGGCCAGGTTATTGCCTTGTCCTCACCGCGGTTGTACTTGGACAAGCGGTGCTCGCGCAGCAAACTCATGCAGGCCCGCGCCCGCGAAAGCTCCTCCGCAGGAAAAGGCGCTTGTGCAATCAGGGACTCAAGGTCGCTCGGCCCCGTGGCATCGTAATAAATGCCCGAGTAATCCACAGCCAGGCTGTGCAGCGGCGCTTTATCCACACCCAGGCCGAACGAGCGCAGGAAGCCGTCCTCCACCTGCACCAGTGGCAGCCCGGTGCGCGCAGCCACCGCCCGCGCCCGCTCGCCACTCGGCTTGCGCCCCCAGACGGCGACCTGAGTAACATCCCTGCCCGGCTGAATTGGAAAATAGCGGCAGGGCGATTCCAGCAGCGCACTCAAATGCTTGAGCCCGCGCATACCCCAGGAACAAAAACCGGTTACAGACACTCGCGTGCGCCCTCTAACAAACTAAGACGCAATTGCGGCTCTCCTGATAATTTGAGAATGGCATCGACCCATGCCCCCTGCTGCATCGGCAGGAGCAGGCCATTTTGCCCATGTTGAACAACGGAACCGTATACCGGCCCCTCAGCGTAAATACCCACAGCGCCAGCCAGGGTGATATCCAGAAATTTCGTATGCGAACGCGCACGGTTGAAGGCGCTGTCCAGCAACGGCGCCAGGCCGATCGCGCGGCCCGGCCGCCGGATCAGCGCCTGGTAACTTGGCCACTTCATCGGGTGGATCACGTGCACCCGCGGCAAGCCGCGAAACAGGCGGTTCACCGCGTGATTGCCGATCACCTCAAACACCAGGCGCGGGTTGCGGTGCAAAACCTCTCCGATCACCGGGCGCAGCCATTCAAGATCCCGGCCATGGGAGGCAGAGCCGTGGTAGAACAGGGTCACCGGGCCAGAGGGATCCTCAGCGGAAGTCCCAGCGGACGTGCCCCACACACAATCCCGCAGCTGCGGCGGTGTTTGCGGTGAGAGCAACCGGGGCGACCAGCCGGCATAACGCTGCTGCAAATACGGCGTTGATACCTGCAGCTGTGCCCCCATCTTTCGCAACCAGCGGCGCTTCGACCAGCTATAACGCAGCAGCTTCCACTGGTAACGCAGCGGCATGCGCGCAAAGGCGGGCCAGTGGAACAGGTCGTCATCCATGAAGAAATTGAGCGAAGCGATGTGGTGCCGGTGGGCTTCCAGCAACCGCTGCCAACTGGCCGGCACATAGCGGACAAAGGTCACATCCGCACCGCGCAGCTGCTCGGCAGAGGGGAGCTGATTGAACGAATATCGAGTGACCGAAGCGCCGCTCGCATCCAGAAAGGGCAACACGAAATAGTCGGATGAGGGATTGGGCCCCTCTTCCACCACAAAATGCGTTTTCACTGCTGCCTGATTCACCACAACCTGCTCAATGCCGAGTACTACCGAACGCTCACCGGCCGATCAGCCTGCGAAGGGAAACACCCATGGTAAAAGAGTCAGCACAGTCACACTATAGGCAATCGTCAGCGGCAGGCCCGCACGCAGAAAATCTTTCAGCTGGTAGCCGCCAAGGTTCTGTACCATCAGGTTTGTCTGGTATCCGAACGGTGTCAGGAAGCTGGCACTGGCCCCATAGGCCACCGCCATCACAAAGGGCATCCAGCTCACCCCGAAACTGTCTGCGAGGCTCCAGGCCAGGGGGAATGCCAGTGCCGCGGCAGCGTTGTTGGTCATCAACTCAGTCAGTGCCAGGGTCAACAGGAAGATACCGATCAGTGCCACATAGGGCCCGGCGTCCTCGACCAGATCCCGCAACCCGCCTGCCAGTAACGCCGCCAAACCACTGCCCGAAAATGCCTCGGCCAGCACCAGGGCGCTGGTGATAATCAGCCAGATCTGGAATGGGAAGCGGCGCTGCAGCTCAGTGGTACTCACGATGCCAAGGGCAATCATCCCCCCCAGCAGCACCAGTAAGCCCTTAAGCAGCGAGAACAGACCAACGGCCGCACCAGCTACCACCGCAGTAAAGCCAATGGCCAGCAGCCAACTGTCCCGGCTGGACAGCTGCCGCTGCACACCTTTGCCGCTCACCACGTAGAAGTTCTTGTCGATATTGCGGTGGTGCTTGAAGTCGGGCCCCACCGCCAGCAGCAAAGCATCGCCAGCGCGCAGCTCGATCTCCCCGAGCTTGCCCGAAAGGCGCTCACCACCGCGGCGCATGGCCACTACCGCCGCATCAAAGCGGGTACGGAACTGGCAGCTCTTCAGGGTTTCACCGAGGATGCTGGAACTGGGGGTAAGCACGACCTCCAGCAGATCCAGCTCCAGCTTGTCATCTTCCAGCGCAAACTGGTGCAAGCCTTCAATATCCTGCAGGCGGCTCACATCGCGCACGTCACCACTAAAAATCAGCTTGTCCCCGGAGCGGATAATCTCGCTGGGTGCCACCGGCGTGATGGTCCTGCCCCCACGCACGATCTCCACCAGATACAGCGTCTCCAGCTGGCGCAGGCCATTCTGCTCCACGGTTTTTCCATCCAGTGGAGAATTCGGGGTCACCTCCGCCTCCAGCAGGTACTCGGTCACCGACTCCGCACCGCCGCGGCCCTGGGGCAGCAGGCGATTGCACAGCAGCAACACCACCAGCCCGACCACAGTAACGGCCAGCCCGATCGGCAAAAACGCAAAGAAATCCAGTCCCGGCTGCTCGCGGTCGAGCACAAAGCTGTTCACAATCAGGTTGGTAGAAGTACCGATAAGCGTGAGCGTACCGCCGAGGATCGCGGCATAGGAAAGCGGCAACAACAACTTGCCCGCAGGATGCCGGCGCTGGGATTTGACACTGGATGCCAGCGCCGCCACCACGGCGGTGTTATTCAGGAAGGCCGAGCTGAGGGCAGTGGCACCAGTGAGCCGCAGCAAACTGAGCTTCAGGGAGCCGTTGATCAGGCGATCCGATATGGCTCGAAGCCAGCGGGCCTTTTCCAGCCCGACGGACACCAGCATCAGGGCGACCAGAGTCACCAACCCCGGGTTGACCGCTTTTTGCAGCGCAGACTCGGCCGGCACCAAGCCGATCAAAAAACACACACCGGCCGCCCCCGCAAATACCAGCGATGGGCGGAACCGGGTAAAGATCAGAGATCCGATCAGCAGTGCGAAAATACTGGCAACTACAATCTGTGTCAGCGCCATAAAAATACCAAACCGTCCGGCTAAAATACCCGAAGCAAGGGGAAATAATAATGAGGGCCGCAACGATTATGCCAAAGGTCATCTGTCACGCCCATGGGCAATACCAGATGACCCCGTGCGTGATCAGGCCAGTGAAAAATCTTCGTAAATCAGGGTCAGGTTGGGATTATAAGCCGGATCCGAGTCCAACTGCGCCCCCCAACGGCGGCGCATATAGTCAGCCTCGCGCTGCGCACGACGGCGCTTGGCCAACGTATCGTCGGCACCTCGCGACAAGGATTCATGATGATAAAGCTCGGCATGGGGGGTCCAAAGGTTACGGTAACCCGCTTCACGCACCTTCAGGCAAAGATCCACATCGTTATAGGCAACTGCCAGATCCTTCTCGTTAAGCCCCCCCACCTCTTCGAAAACAGACTTCCGGAGCAAAAGACAGGCACCAGTCACTGCGGACAAATTTTGCACAGCCTGTAGACGCCCCATATAACCCGGAGCTTCGCGCAAGGCATATTTGTGACTGTGCCCAGCTGTACCACCGATTCCTAAAATTACTCCTCCATGTTGCACCGTATCGTTACCGTAATACAGCTTCGCGCCCACACAACCAATGTCTTCTCGGCAGGCCTGAGAAACCATTTCGCACAACCAACCAGGTGTAATCACCTCAATGTCATTATTGATCAACCCCAACATCGAGCCCCGCGCCAAAGTAACACCATAATTATTGATGGCAGAATAATTAAACGGATGATTCCAGCGGTGCACACGCACCCGCGAGTCGGACTGCACACTCTCGAAGTAGGCCAACGTCTCCGAACAACGGCTCTGGTTATCCAGAACCAGTATTTCAAAATTTGGGTATAGCGTTTTTTCCAGAATCGAATCCACACATTGACGCAGGATATCTACACCATCCCGGGTGGGTACAAGCAAACTAACCATTGGTGCCGGCTCGGGCAACGGCCAATGGTGGCGGGCAACTGCCGAGCACTGTAAAGAGTATGGCTGATGGACATCCAGGAAAACTGTGCTCTTACCCCCGCCTATTTCCCGTACATACCTCTTCAAACTCTCACGCTCTTCCGTGCAAAGGATTTCCAAATCAGCTTCGGCTAACCGCTTCTGGTGATAGAGAACCCGCGGAACATGCACGATTTCCGATTCAGACAAAAGATCACGGCAGCGCATTAAATTGGCATACACCGACGCCCCTTGCCCTGCTGGAAAACCGCCTCCCAGACGTTCCAAAAGATCCTGCCGAAAAAAGCAGCACTGCCCTATGTAGTTGTAAGCAAGTAATAGATCCGGATTCCAGCCAGGCTTGAAGAGCGGCGCTTCCCTACCACCAACCCGATTTAGACCATCGGTATCGGTATACAGTAGTTTCGCATCCGGACTCTCACTGATTGATTGAGCAGCTGTGTAAAGGGCATGAATATGCAAACGGCCCGAACCCGGAAGTTCAGAGAAAAACTGATAACTGGTTTCGGATTCACCGAACTTTGGCAAGGGCAATTTCGCATCTACTACCACAACACGAGGGTCATTCTTGATTGCAGTATAAAAGTCCTCGAGAGCAGGGTGTCCAGCTTGCTCAAGGATCGGGCAAATTTCCACCGCAAGGTGCCAATATGGATACGATTGCGCTAGCACCGAGCACGCAGCCTGCAATGCGTATTCCGCATTTTGCAGCGAGAACCGCAGGCGTATGACGAATTCCGTCGCTTTATCCATGCTGGCCAAAAAGGCGGAAATTTCTTTGCTACCGGGAACCTGATCGACCTCTACCTGGGCAAGCCACTCGGAGTAACCCGCTTCAGGACAGCGTTTATGGAAGGTTTCCCCATAATGGGCCAACGCCACAGAACGCCAACTGCGCCCTTTGGCTATTGCTTCACGCTTTAATGCAGTGCGAACAGAGCCCTTACTCTGAGCGCGAAAATTACGGTGCATATTGGCCAGCCGCTGACACAGTCGGTCACGGGCAAAATGCGGGGCGAGCCATGCAAGGTAGCAGTGAGAGACTTCTGACTCAGCGAAAGGATAGAGTTCCGAAGACTCTTCATCATTTGGACCGGCAACTTCAAGCTCCAGCGCATGAACCCGGGCTGGAAAATAGCAAATTCGCTTAGCTACTTTGCCCCGACGCAGCGGCAATGTAACTGAGAGCGCTGGATCAAACCCCGCTCCGCAATCTACTCGCAATTGTACGTGCCGAGCACCTCTGGCGTCGGCCAGCTGGAACTCAAACATGTGCCAACCTTTACCTGGCAAGCGGCCCTGCCATCTCAGTATGGGCCTAGCTCTACTACCTCCAATAAGAGGTAAGCCATTCGGTTTTAACCGAAAGATATTGCGTATTGGTCTCAAACTCTACCTCTCTGGAGACCGCTATCCGCACGCCTCGCCATCCATCCCCGGTCAGGTATTATCGAATTCCCAGTGGGAACGGGGAGTAATTTGATCACATTCACACGACAAAGCTGTGATTACTCAAACTAACTGATAGGTATTTGGGAGTATCTGCCCAGTATCAGCCACTCTGCAAACAATCTCTTGTCCAGTCTCGACCCTTGGCAGATCGGCAACAAAACCAACCTGGCCATTACGCATAACCCCTTGTGCGCGCAACCCGGGCCGATCAAGCCTGGCGAAAACCTGCGCGTGCACCGTACCATTTACTAAAATTTCGATTTTGGCCGGCGCATCCCCAGTCTCTGGCGCAGCCCAGCCATACAGCTTACCATCGCGAACCTCGCGTACTTCACCCGCAGTAAAGGTCTTTCCCGCATTCTTCAATTGACATCGCCACTGAAATTGCTCCAAAGCAGCGTCGTAAAAACGAATATCCCTTTGATTAATTTTCTTCACTTCCTCAAGCTGATCTGCCGGGATCTCATATTCGCGAACATTATCTCGCCCCCTATTCTCTTCCAGAAGCGGAACCGACAACCCGAATTTAGCCTCGACAAATTCAAGGGACTCACGGTAATACTCGGTAAAGCCAATCATACCCAGAGCAGGCCAGGATACGTTATCGAACATTCTCAGCTGCCGATTAATGAATGGCGCTGACCGGTAGAAGGTAGGGAAATCCTGTTTGTACTCATAGTTACGCACGAAATGCTGATACTCGGAGTAAACACGCTGCACAGGATCTCGCAGAAAGGTGAAACAACGCTGTACACCAAACGCAGGCACATACCTCTGGGCATTAAAGTGACCTGTTATAAAATGGTAACCGCCATTATCAAACTCGCGCCGGAACTGCCAGAGATCGCGCTGATTCAATACCCAATCGCGCACTATAGAGCTTGTCTCTGGTGACTGCGGACCGTAGTCACGCACGACACGATCAGCGCCCAGCAACTGATCTACACCAAACCGGAAACTGGTACCCGCAGTTTTAGGCACATGAATAAAAACCAAAGGGTTCATTAAACTACTTCCCTCAGGGAAAAATCCTCACGCGAATGCGTAAGGTTGGGGTTATAAAATGGGTCGCGCTTTAACAGTGCATCCCAGCGCTCTGCCAGCCGGGCCTTTTCCTCATCAAAGCGGGCAATCTTTTCTGGAGTATCTTCTTGCCCTCGGGATTTGCTTTCGTGGTGGTAGAGTTCGGCAAATGGTGTAAATACATTAAGGTAACCAGCCGCTTGCACGCGCAGGCAAAAGTCAACGTCGTTATAGGCCACCGCATAAGCCTCATCCAAACCACCAACCTTGTGGTAAATAGACTTACGTACAAACAGGCAAGCACCAGTTACCGCACTCAGATTTTGTCGTACCTTCAAGCGATTGAAATAGCCCTGACTCGTGCGCGGCGAGCCGCGGTGGGAGTGTGCCGCATAACCACCCAGCCCCAGAATGACGCCTGCGTGTTGCACTGTATCGTCCGGATAATACAGCAACGCACCAACGCAGCCATTCTCCGGCTGCTGCGCTAAAGACACCAGCTCTTCTAACCAGCCTGGAGTAATTACTTCAATGTCGTTATTGATCAGCCCAAGTATTTCGCCCCGGGCATGAGCCGCACCGAAATTATTGATCGCGGAATAGTTAAACGGGCGATCATACGGAAGCACCCGGATCCGGGAATCCTGCTGCTGAATCGCCTGAAACCAGTCGAGCGCATCAGATGTAACACTCTGGTTATCGAGAATTAGTATTTCGAAATTCTGATAGGTCGAGCATGCCAGAATAGATTCCACACAGGGCTGTAAGACTTCGAGCATATCCCGCGTGGGAATCAACAAGCTGACAAGCGGCTCTCCCTGAACCGGGTATTCAATCCGATATAAATTATCATCGTCTGTCGGCAGTACTTCCCCCAAAATACCCATTGCATTCAGGTGATCCTGCAACGCCTTTTCACCCGCAGCAGAAGTGTATGACTTTTGGTCAGAACCGAGCGCCGTGGATCCCTGATGAGCTCGCCAGTGGTACAGAACTCGCGGGATATGCACAATATTTTCCGGTGCTATTTTTGCAGAACAGCGTAGCAACAGGTCGTAATCTTGCGCACCTTCAACACCGGCACCCTCACGAAAACCACCCACAGATTGGATTAATGAATGACGATAAACGGCCAGATGGGTGACATAATTATGCGAGAGCGCCAGCGCCGGATTCCAATCAGATTTGTAATGAGGCGCAAAACGGCGGCCGTCTTCATCTATAAAGTCTTCATCAGAATACAGAAGCTCAGCTTCCGGGTGCGCCTGAATGGTACTGACCACCTCCAGCAAAGCGTGCTCGAACAAGCAGTCATCATGATCCAGAAAGGCCACATAGTCGCCTTTTGCCAACGACAAAGCAGTATTACTGGCCGCACAAATATGTCCATTTTCCACACGCTGAATAAACTGAATACGGGAATCCAATTCTGCATAGCGTCGCAAAGTCTTGGCCACTTCAGGATCACTGGACGCATCATCCGCAATACACAGTTGCCAATGGGGATAAGACTGCGCAAGAACAGAATCGAGGCAGGAGACTAAATGCTGAATTGGGGGGTTAAATACCGGAACAACGACAGAAATCAAAGGTGAAATAGTTAGCCCATCAAGCTCACGAGTAACATTCGGCTTAGTAAAACGCGCGCCCTCGAGCTTTATTTGCGCTTCATAACCTGAGAGTGAGCGACGAACAAACAACGCATCATATTCCGCCCACAAAGCCTCTCGCCCCAGTGCCTTCGCCGCCGGATGAGATTCCATCAGGCCTGCGTTAACCAGCTTCCGTGCCATACAGCGGACCGCAAAACCAGCGGTCACCTTGGCCAAAACAAACTGCCCAATCTGAATCAGGGCGGGAAAGTCACATGGATCAAAGCGTAACGCATGGACACGAGAGGGAAAGTAGCAAAGCCGCTTGGACAAGCGGCCAGACTCGATGGGCAGCGAGATAGACTCTAACTCTGTATAGCCGTGGCCATAGTCTACGTAGAGTTTGCCGGGAAGCACCGCTGTATCCGCTGTTGCCACCACCTCAAGCATATACCAGCCGCGAGGCAGCAGCCCGGACCCAGGCTCAACAAGAAAGGCAGGATCAGAGCTAGTGCATTTCCAAGCTCCAGATGTAGGACTACACCCCTGAAGTGGAACCAAGTCAAAACTTTGGCGTCGATTAAGCCAGCGGCGAAACTCACCGACAGTATATCGACCTAAATGCGCATACAAATACACTTACAACTCATATAAATTGGAAACAATGCGCTCAACTCCCGATGCATTCAAGGTTTCGCGCCGACACACCTTCCCAGCTAAAAATCAACCACTAAACAGAGCTGGCTAAGGAAAAACGTTCGGTTTCGTTAGAAACCCCCGCATAATATGAGCAACAACACAATCCTTTACATGTACATTGTCATCAACAAAACTAGACAATCCACCACTACTCACAATTTCAAAACTAGGAAAATAAGAAACAAATGCAAAATCCCGAACCAACCTCTCAGCACAAACCCTCAAGACTGACTTTGAGTATGAGTTTGAAATAATTGCATCCCCCCCAAAAAAAGTCGTCTGCAAAGGGACAGGGGAGACAGTAATAAAAAGATTTGAAACTTCAGACTCTTCAACTCTTGAGATAGCCTCGCCCAACAACTCGTAACTACTGTCAACATCAAATCGAACAAACTTGAAACGCCCAGGATTCTTTTCTACAACAGGAAAAGGCGGCATACGGTTAAGATATAAACCATCTTCGACATCAAACCAAGACTCAATCAAACCTAGAGTTAAAATTAACGTATCAGAAGTTGGTAATTCAGAGTAAATCGCATCAATCTCTGCTCGCCGCTCCATTAGCCGGTCATACGTTACTACACTACCTCCCGGTAAGAGCAAATCAATACACTCTTCCCCCTGTCCAGCTATCGCGCTCGTAGAGCAACCTAAGCCATCCATAGCACGACCAATTCGCTGCGCCATTGACCCTGGATTATACTCGTTCAGTAGATCATTCGGAGCATTAGGACTTTCCGTGTTTGGAGTGGAAAATTTTCTTGTGGGCAATAAAAAATCACCAATCTCAGACAGCGCTTTTTCGACACTTCTTGCAAAACAAGAGCCTATAGTAAAAACCTTTGAGCCAGGTTGAATTGGCATAGCGCCCTCCATTCGAGGAACGAGTAACTCCAACTCATCCTTAACCAGCTCTCCAACCCTCTGACACCTATGATCATAACGAGCAGGAAAACGCTTCACAGGATTCTTTACTGACTTTCGAATAACTTCAGACGCATCGAAAACTTCCATCACATCAAACACCACCTGAGCAATCCACACGTAACGAAAAGCTCAATAGAAATTAAGCTGAGCCTCAAACTTCACTGTAACGCTCAGGATCGCACTCTATGAAACATCCTGACCAGACCTAAAAGATCGAACCGAAGAAACAAACAACTTCGCCAACATCCTCACGTTCACCCCCGAATACAAATCGTCAGGATGATACAACGCTGAATCAGGCAACACCAACATAACACCAAATTCGTCCTTTAATGCCTGATTACTCCGTAAACAATGCTCACGAATAAACTCAACATCTCCAGATTTAATTATCGACCTCTCAGGGGCCAAATAGTTAAAATCTGAGTCAACCAATGAAACAATCTCTCTATTCAACCGGTGCCGCTCATCAGCAGGCATTTCGAAACGATTAAAAAATCTAATCAGATCCAAATGAGGCCTATCCAGTGATTGATTGACAACTTCAGGAGAAACCACAGAAACCGATTCAACTAGCTCAGAAGAAAAGCCGATACTGGAAAAGAAAAATGGAGCTACATCATTTTTTGCCTCTGCATAATTCAACGCAAGCACTCTAGATACAAATGGAACACTGCGCCAACCAGATGCTATGGAATAATAGTCCATGGCATCCACGTTATCCTCTTCCTTCACAAACTCCGAAAATGTTAAACCGCATTTCGTTACCGGATCCTTAACCATTTGGTTGTACACCGATGCGAGCCAACTCACTTGCTCACGAAAAACCAAAACAACAATTACATCACTGAAGAGCTTTTCTACGAAATTAGAAAACTTAGAGAAATTCCCACAACTAAATGCCTTTTTTAGCAATTCGCTACTTAGTATAACTGTTTCACAGCGACTAGCTATAATCTCATTTTCGAGCCGCGCCAAAAGGTCACCAAATAACTCACGCTCTCCCCATGCATCTATTTCGAACATAGAAAACGCAAGCCTGTGGTGAGACTTATCTCCCCACAGGCATACATCTGGGTACAAAATGCCTTTGGACAACAGCTTGTCTCTAATCGAAAAGAGAGACGCTTGAACAGCACTCGTACCTGTTTTCTCAGGCCCAGCATGCAGTATGAGCTTCACTATAATAATGCCTCAAGAATATGGTTCGAAAAACACTCAGAATCATAAGTTGCGGCCAAAGACTTAACATCCTCTGACAAAGAGTAAGGATTATTAAGAACCTCCATGGTCACTCCTGCAAACTCACTTATTGACTTAGCTCTAAGGTGAGGGAAAGACTGCAAAACTTCAGCTGGCCCTCCGTCCTTCCAAACCACAGGAATTGCACCGAATGACATCGCTTCAACTGGAGTAATTCCAAAGTGTTCAAACAACTCCGGTTTACGATCTACCGACTCGTTGATACCGGTACCGTGCCAATAAAAGTGTGCTCTTCTATATAGCTCCCGAAGCTGCGAAAGTGGCGCATTGACATAAAAATCAACCGGCAAACCTGTTGCTGTCTCTTTCAAACGCGCAAAATATTCCCGGTCAACTTCAGATGATGCAAGTGAACCAACAAAACTCAACCTGAACTTCTGCTTCAGCCCTGCCGCTGCGGCTCTATCCACCAAGCAACGGAAAGCTTCAATCAATTCAAGCTGTTTCTTGCAATGCCCGCCAGCAATATACCGCCCGACATTCATTATCTGAATTTCATCAGCGGACCAATCTTTCTCCACAGCCTCTTTGTTAGTCTCTACTGGTGGTGAAAGAACTTCTACTGCTGGAATTTTAACCGAGTATTTCTTTGCCTCTCGAATGTAGTTCTTGCGAGTAAACTCAGAGTTCACAATAACTGTATCGTACTCTTCAACATTTTCTAGGCAGTGTGTCACATGCCAGGAAGACATAGGGAACGGGAATTGACAATGGTATATATTTTTCTTACGACCGATAGCCCGTATTGCCGGTGACAATTCATTGCTCATGGCCACGAACACATCCACGTGCGGCAAAGTGTTGAGCTTTCGCTGCTCAAGCAACCGTATACCTTCTACATTCACGCCAAGCGCGGCCCCCATAGTTGCCAGCCGATAATAGCTATAGCGAGTGGGCGTTACGAAGTAAGTGATATGCTGCTCCGAGAGCGTAGCCGCTATAGACAGAATGTAGCGCTCGCCGCCTCCGGGAGTTAAGTCATAAGGAGAAAAAACAACCGCAATACTGTCCTGAGCGCCTGGCTTGTCGAGCAAAGGGGACTCCATAATGTATGAAGAGCTATCCGGCACCTCCACTGTACCTTCTCCCCTTAAGTAGTCACCCCACTTCTCGACAAATTTCATGCGGTTAGTATTGATCAACCCACCAAAGTCGAAACCAATGCGAGGATCTTTGGACGTGGCATTTTCAACGTGATATACGGTTGATTCGGGCTTATAGCGGATACAACCACCAATGGCAGCCAGCTTTGCAGACAAATCTGCATCTTCGTAATAGGCGGGCTCGTATCGCAAGTCAAAACCGCCCAACCGAGCAAACACTTGCTTTTTCATGAACAAGCACGCTGCCGAAGCATGACTCACATCGGTATCAAAATTGAACTGCTTATTATTGGGATCAAGGCCCTTGCCGAACTGTACATTCTGCCCGCAAGAATTGATTTGGCCTCCAGCCTCCTGCAGGCGCCCATCCGGAAACAGGAATTTTGGTGAGCTCGCGACGTAATTCTCGTCATTAATGGCTCCCAACAATGGCTTTTCCCAGCCTCGTGTTACAAAGGCGTCATTATTCAGGAAGCAGACAATGTCACTAGCGGTTTCTTCCGCGCCGATATTATTTGCCTCTCCAAAATAGCGGTTGACTTCCAGCCTCACGAGTTTCAGATTAGGCAAGCCGCGCAAAGTCGCCAGTTTGGCAAACTCTTCATCCAGACTTCCGTTATCGACTACCACAATTTCACAAGGAACTTCTGAGCTACTTAATATCTGAGCCACACACTGGATAGTCATTCCCGATTTATTCCAGTTTACAATCACTACTGAAAACTGGGGATCCTGGGGATCTACGATGCCTTTCTTCTTTCGCAGGGTATCTGACAACGCTTCGATCGCCGAATCATAGTCAGCCAACTCATAGTCTACAGTTTTCTCAGCCAGAGCGGCAAAGACATCTTTATCGGTAAATCTCCCTTCCGCCTTTCCAAACAGATCATAATGGCGCAATAACCCAATAGCTCTCGCACCCGGGATGGAAGTATCATAGTACTCAGGCGAAAATAGACTCGTACCACAATAAGAGAAGTATTTATAGGGAGTAAAGACCTCCTCTTCGCTCAATTCATTACGAACAGTTAGGCATTCAATAAGCGGGTGAGTTTTCCCGCAGCCACCGGCTTTCAAAAAATGCTCTAGCCCGCAAACGCCCGCTGGGACATCATTCACTTCCCGATAAAATTTCTCGTTAAAATATGGAGATGGGCTACCCCGCTCATCCGACAAAATATAGTGCTCAAGCGGATTAACCCCCTCCATGACCCCATATTTACTCTGATAATATTCCACATCAAACAAATAATGTGGACGTCGGTTCTCCCTATACCCAAATTTCAGGTAATGATCCAGGGGATTTAGGCCAACCTCCTTCACATCCGGATTTTCGAGCATGTAAAACTCAGTCGAAAATACAGCACAGGGATCTACACCGTCCCGCCAACCTTTTTCAAAGAAGTACTCTTTAGCAGCTTGTTTACTGGAAAACTCACTTCCTACCTGGGCTTCGATATATTCTTTATCAATGTAGATCGAAGCTTCCTCGTCGTATCCACGGCCTTTATTAAAAAACCCAAACATATTTACTGCTTTGCCCATGGTCAAACCCTGCCGTACTTATCTTCAAATCGAACAATATCATCCTCACCCAAGTAAGATCCCGTTTGCACTTCGATCATTTCCAACGGAATCCGCCCGGGGTTCTCGAGCGCATGTACTACCCCGATAGGGATAAAGGTCGACTCATTCTCAGACACCAAAAATGTCTTCTCTCCTACGGTGACCTTTGCGGTACCAGATACCACAATCCAATGCTCAGCACGGTGATGATGCATCTGTACAGATAACTTGGCACCTGGATTCACGGTGATACGCTTTACCTGGTCACGGGAACCGAAATCGATCGAATCGTATTTCCCCCATGGCCGATACACTTCTCGGTCATGCAGGTATTCAGATCGATCTTCTTTCTTGAGCCGATTTACAACTGATTTGATATCCTGGACTCTATCGCGATTGGCTACTAACAAAGCATCCTTCGTCTGAACGATAACTATATTATCCAAGCCTACTGCAGCTACGAGCTTTTGCCCCGCATCGATGTAACAACCTTTTGCATCGTGGGCGATAACATCACCCCTAAAAACATTATCCTGATCATCTTTAGGACTGATATCCCAAATGCTTGCCCAACACCCCACATCGCTCCAGCGGGCATCCATAGGAACAACTACAGCCTTATCTGTATGTTCCATTACTGCATAGTCGATCGAATCCTCTGCACAGGCGCGGAAGTGATTCGGCTCTGGACGGATAAAACACATGTCATTGCTGGCACCTTCCATAGCTGCGTGGCAAGACTTCAGTAGCTCTGGCCTATAACGCTCTAATTCTTGCAAGTAGGTCTCGGCGCGGAACATAAACATACCACTGTTCCAGAAGTATTCGCCGCTAGCGAGATATTGTTCAGCAGTCTCTTTATCGGGCTTTTCAACAAACTGCTTGATGGCTGAAGGCCCGTGAATTGACTCAGCCTTGATGTAACCGTAACCGGTATGTGCCGACCGCGGTACAACCCCAAAGGCGACCAAGCTATTCCTTGTAGCATTTTCTGTAGCCGCCGCCACCGCGTGACGAAAAGCCTCGTGATCCGCGATCACATGATCGGCAGCAAGCACCAGTAACATGGCATCAGGCCCAGCAGTAAGTGCCGCCAGCGCAATTGCTGGTGCAGTGTTACGACCTACAGGCTCCAAAATGATGCGAGCATTTTCGTTCCCACATTGCCGCATTGTTTCAGCAGCAAGGAAACGATGCTCCTCATTACAGATAATTATCGGGTCAGTTGAGTCCATCCCTTCAATGCGAGATAGAGTCTCTGCAAGCATTGAGTGCTCACCCAGTAAACTCAAAAACTGCTTTGGCATTAACTGCCTAGATGCCGGCCAAAGGCGGCTCCCCGTGCCGCCAGCCATAATCACTGGAGTGATCTTAGTCCCCACTTTAGGTACCCCTGTATTTCAGATTTCGTATTGTTTTTTTACCCAATCTTGGTAGCTACCATCCATCACAGATGCCCACCAATTTTCATTCTCAAGAAACCACTGTACGGTTTTGGCAATACCGCTATCAAAGGTTTCAGCCGGCTGATACTCAAGCTCCTTATTTGACTTGGTGGGATCAATCGCGTAGCGACGGTCGTGGCCAGCTCGATCTTTTACATAGGTAATCAATTTCGCCGATTTACCCTGCCTTGCGTTAGCTGCAAGCGGATAACGCTCTGCAAGCTGGGGGTTTTCTTTGAATGCTTTATCCATCAGACCGCAGATCAACTTGACGATATCGATATTGGCCCATTCATTGATACCACCGATGTTGTAGCATTCTCCAAGGCGACCTTTCTTGATAACCAGATCAATGCCACGCGCGTGATCCTCTACATAGAGCCAATCGCGAATCTGTTGGCCGTCTCCATAAATCGGTAGCGGCTTATCATGCAGGATGTTGGTAATCACCAGCGGAATCAGTTTTTCCGGGAAGTGGTATGGCCCGTAGTTATTAGAGCAATTACTGGTGGTTACATTCAGGCCATACGTATGATGGTATGCACGCACCAGGTGGTCTGAAGCCGCCTTGCTCGCAGAGTAAGGACTGTTTGGCGCGTACGGCGTGGTCTCGCTGAACGCAGGGTCATTCGGCCCAAGTGTTCCGTAAACCTCATCGGTGGAAACATGGTGGAAGCGGTGGTTCTCTTTATTGAGTCCCTCATCCAACCAGACCTTCTTAGCCGCCTTGAGCAGGCTGTGGGTACCGATGATATTGGTTTCGATAAATGCATCCGGCCCGGTAATCGAGCGGTCTACATGGCTCTCTGCCGCAAAATGCACCAGCGTATCGATGCGATGCTCTTTCAGCAGCGTCTCCACCAGATCCGTGTCACAGATGTTGCCGTGGCAGAATACAAAATTGGCATTTTCCGCTACCGGATCCAGGTTGGCTTTATTACCGGCGTAGGTCAGCGCATCCAGCACGACCACTTTGTCTTGCGGGTAGGTCGTCATCCAGTAGTGGACAAAGTTAGCGCCGATGAAGCCGGCTCCGCCGGTTACCAGTAAGTTACTCATTGTTTTCAGTTCCATTGGTCTGGATTCCGGCGTGCGCCGGAATGACGATGTTTTAAGTCTTTGGCTTGATTCCGGTTGCCGCTGGAATCAAAGGAATTTAACTTGCGAGGACGGAGCGCAGAACTTTTCGCCAGTGCCCGAGCGATACACCCGCTTCTGCTACCAGACGTGTCTTGTCCAGCACACTGTAGGATGGGCGGGATGCCGGCGTTGGATAATCACTGGTGGCAATAGGATTAACTTTAAGTGCTTTATCCTGTGGCAGAAGGCCAGCCGCTTTGCCTTCTTCATAGATGGCCACAGCAAAATCGTACCAGCTTGCCGCACCGGCATCAGTGCAGTGGAAAACGCCCTTTGCTTCCCGGCTGGTGGCCAATGCATAGAGGCTTTTTGCCAGAGTTCCGGCCCAAGTTGGCGTGCCGATCTGGTCTGCTACCACGCCCAGTACGTCGCGCTCGTTCATCAGGCGCAGCATGGTGGTGACGAAGTTGCCACCTTCGCGATCATAGACCCAGGCCGTGCGTACAATGACAGCTTCCGGCAGGATCGCCTCAATGGCCTCTTCCCCCCGGGCTTTACTCTCGCCATAAACACCAAGCGGTTTACGTACGTCTTGTGGCTGGTACGGCTGTGACTTTTTTCCATCGAACACGAAGTCAGTGGATACGTGGATCAAACGGATACCCAGCTCGCGGCAGGCGAGGGCCAGGTTTTCTGGTCCGCGGGCGTTGATGGCGTGGGCCTGCTCGATATCAGATTCGGCTTTATCTACCGCTGTGTAGGCCGCAGCATTGATCACCACGTCTGGCCGGACTTGCTCAAGTACAGAAAATACTTGCGCTTTATCCGCAATATTCAAGGTTTCACGGCCATGGGCGATAACAGTGATATCTGCAGGTGCCTGCTTTTGTAGCTGCTTACCGAGCTGGCCGTTTTTTCCGGTTACTAAGACTTTCATAATTTTTTCTGGATCCCGGCAAACCCCGGAATAACTAGTTTTTTATTTGTGGATACCGGATCAAGCCCGGGATGACGGAAGCCTCTCTCCTGGATCCCGGATCAAGTCCGGGATGACGGAGTATTAGTCGAACGTGACCGCGTCTTTGAGGAGCTTGCCCTCGGCATCTTTGGCGGAGAGCTTGGGCTGCTCGCCGTTTACCAGTGGCCACTCAATACCCACTTCCGGGTCGTCCCAGCGCAACGAATGCTCGTGCTCCGGTGCGTAGTAATCGGTGCACTTGTATACAAACTCGGCGGATTCGCTTGTCACGTAGAACCCATGGGCAAAGCCTTCCGGCACCCAAAGCTGGCGCTTGTTCTCTTCGCTCAAAAACACGCCCACCCACTGCCCGAAGGTCGGGGAGCTTTTGCGCATGTCCACCGCCACGTCAAATACTTCACCGGCAGTGACGCGTACCAGTTTGCCCTGGGTGCTCTGGGTCTGGTAATGCAGGCCGCGCAGAATACCCTGGCTGGATTTGCTGTGGTTGTCCTGCACAAAGGTGCGCTCGGCACACTCGCGGCTGAAGAAATCCTGGCGGAAGGTTTCCAGGAAGAATCCGCGCTCATCGCCGAAGACTTTGGGTTCGATGACTTTTACATCGGGGATTTTGGTTTCGATTACTTTCATAACTATCTCTTTCCCGCCTGGCAGATTCTTGCGCCCTGCAAAATCTGCATTTCGGCTGGGCGGCACACCGCTATCCAGCGCAGTCGCAACAGGCTCCTACAAATATTGAACCTGCTTTTTAGCGCGAAAAAACATGATCGGTTTTGGACTCAGCGAGTATCTGCATCAGGTATTCGCCGTAACCGCTTTTGATTAATGGCTGCGCCTGTTTTTCCAGGGCCTCGGCATCGATGAACCCTTTGCGGAAGGCAACTTCCTCCGGGCAGGCGATTTTCAGGCCCTGGCGACGCTCGATAGTCTGCACAAACTGTGCAGCTTCCAGCAGGTTATCGTGGGTGCCGGTATCCAGCCATGCGGCACCCCGGCCCATCAGCTCGACATTGAGCAGGCCCTGCTCCAGGTACATTCGGTTAAGGTCGGTGATCTCCAACTCACCGCGCGGGCTGGGCTTGATCTCCCGCGCCAGGTCGCATACCTGGTTGTCGTAGAAGTACAGGCCGGTAACCGCGTAGTTGGATTTTGGCTGGGCCGGCTTCTCTTCAATGCTGATGACTTTGCCGGTGCTGTCAAACTCGGCCACACCGTACGCACGCGGATCCGCCACATGGTAGCCAAATACAGTAGCGCCTTCGGTACGCCGATCAGCGTTTTTCAGCACCTCGCTGAAACGCTCTGCGTAGTAGATATTGTCACCCAGAACCAGGGCGCTCGGGTTATTACCCACGTGCTCGCGCCCAATGATAAACGCCTGGGCCAGGCCGTCAGGCGACGGCTGCACGGCATAGGAGAGATTGATGCCCCACTGGCTGCCGTCTTCTAGTAATTTCTGGAACAGATGCTGCTCTTCCGGCGTGGTGATAATCAGGATATCGCGGATACCTGCCATCATCAGGGTTGTAAGCGGGTAGTAAATCATTGGCTTGTCGTACACCGCCATCAGCTGCTTGCTGACGCCTTTGGTCAGCGGGTACAGGCGTGTGCCGGAGCCGCCGGCCAAAATAATTCCCTTTCGTGACGCATTCCCTGTTTTCATTCAATCCCCCAAGTACAATTATGTAAAGTTGCCCGAATACTTTGCAGCAATTTTGGGGCCAATCTCAAACCCCAAAGCCTCTTGCCACAATTTCACGATCTTTTTATCAGTGGCCCAGTAACCCGGGCCACTTCAGTGTTTCCAATCAGAAAGACAGTACAGCCGCAGTCCCTACTGCGATACGGTAAAGAATTTCAGTTACATCTTTCGTGACCTGAAGCTCACTCGCCTGAATTTTTGGCATCACCATGATCTCATCGCCCGGGCGCAGCACATCTTTCAGGCGATTATCGAACTTGCTTTTCTTGATGCGATTGATGGTGCCATCCAGGTGCAGAATCACCAGCTCATCGGTATCCGCATTGTTGGAAAAGCCACCGGCCATTTCGATGTAATCTTCCAGGGTATTGCGCGCGTCAAACACCAGTGACGTTGGGAAAATAACTTCACCAACAACAGAAACCGTAGACGCGCGCAGGGGCACGACCAGTTCATCGCCGTCTTCCAGTAGCATTTCACCAGCCCTGGCGTTGTTGGCCAGCACCACCTGGCCACGGGGCTTGGCATTGCGCGCTTTGGTAATGAAGTTCTGGATCATCGTCGCCGTATCTTTGATCGAGGCATTTTCCGCTGCCGTTGCGGGCTGGCGGGTAAGCGCCTCCATTTCCAGCGCATCCAGCGAGCGCTCCAGTGCGATTTTCTGTTTCTTCGCTACGCTCTTGCGGTACAGTTGCAGCGCGAAAGGATCGGCATTGTCGCGGTAGCGAATTCGATCCAGCAGGTCCTGCAGGGTGGCGCCGTAGGGCAACACATAGGCCGCAGGGCCTTCGATTTCACCATTGACCCGCACAGAGATACTGCTGATTTCACTGTCGCTCACCAGCTCTACATGAGCACCGGGATAGAGCGGTGTTAACAGCGCTTCTTCGAGCGGCATATAGCTGGCCCGCTGCTGGCTATCGATAATTTGGGTGATGCGGGCGAAATTTGCCTGGGGATCAGGCTTTGCCACCATCAGCATTTCACCCAACTGCGTAGTTGGCCCGGTAAATTCGATCTGCCCTGCTTCCTGCACCGCGCCTTCCACACTGATATAGCCCTGGCGCGGGCCGACGACGATGGAGTCGCCGTTGCGCAATTGCAGCGCCGGCATACGGCCATTTACCAGGAAGCTGTACAGGTTGACCTGCTGCACTTCCTTGCCCTGGCGCAGCACCTTGATATCAATAAAGCTGCCGCTCTCACGGCTGATACCGCCTGCACTATCGAGGTAATACAACACCGAATCGGAAGAAAACCCCGGGTACAGCCCCGGACTCTCTACATAGCCGGTCACAAATACCTTTACCGGCTGACTGGCTTCCAGGTTGGCGTAAGCCTGTACGTTGCTCTTGAATACGCGCTTTACATGGCGGAGCACAAACTCATTGAGGCTTCCGTTCTCAACCCCGGCCACATGTACCGGCCCCACCTCCGGAATGAAGATGTTCCCCTGGGCATCCACGGTGAGTACCGCATTGAAGCTGTAGGCCCCCCACAGCTGCAGCGCGATCTGGTCGCCCACGGTTACCCGGTAGCCACCGTTAAATCCGCGGAAAGGCTGGTCTTTAAAGGCCCCCTTGAACAGGGATTGACCAAACACCGGCAAGTGATCGCCTTCAGCAACCGCGCGCTGTTCTTTACTCAGCTGCTGCGTATCGAGCGCGAGCGCGCCGGAGCACAGGCCGATCGACACCAGCATCCCCAGTATCCATTGTTTAATAGCGAACTGCTTTCCCATAACTTCTCTGGTCATCATGTTGTTATTAGCCCCCAGTTACACACGGTGGTCGCGGATACTGGCCACAAGCATTTTGCCAATGCCGTAGATGAGCAGCAGGATCACCGCCAGGCTCGCCAGGTTATACAGCTTGTGTGGGTACTCCGCATCCTCCGCCAGGGAGGGCTGACCGATTACCATGAGGTGTTTGAGCTTGCCGGAAGCCTCCATCCGCGCAGTTTCCAGTGCAGTAAGTGAGGCCTGGTAGGCATCCATCGCGAACTGCAGGTTCAGCTGCAGGTTCTGAAAGTGCGCATTCAGACTGTTCAGTCGTTCTTCACCGTCGTCCTTGGATACGCCAACCAGGCGGACTTTTTCCGACTCAATCTGCTGCTCCAGTGATTTGATTTCTGACTGCAGCGATATGACCTGTGATGAGTCGGAGTGCAGGTAGGTCTTGGCGGCGGTCAGCTTGGCACGCTGCTCCGCCAACTTGGCCTCCAGCCCCTGAATAATGGCGCTGATACCCTTGGTGAGTTCTTCCGGGCTCACCACATTATTGCTGTTCTGGAAGTCCAGAATCTGTTGCTTACTGGTGCGCAACTTCCCTTGGGCAAGCTCAAGTTCGCTACGCACAAAGGCAACCTGTTTGTCCGCAAGCTGGTTACTGATGGCATTGACGAAGTCTTCCGACTTGCGGATAACGGTTTCTACCAGTTGGCGGGCAAACTCCGGCTCGAACGCCTGCATCTCAATGGTGATGATCCCTGTGGTTTCATCATGCCCAACGGCAATATGACTGCGATAGTACTCGAGATAGTCTTCCTGGGAAGCATCCGCGGCGAGGCGGGAAAACATGTCGTAGCTCCCGCTTTTGTAGTAATCCGCTAACCCCAGTTCGCTGTCGAGGTACAGTGCCATGTCCAGCGACTGGATATAGTTCACTACCAGGAACGCATCCTGAGTGTCCGCACCTGCACCCGGCACAAGAAAGCTCAGCGAGGAAGATACGCCCGCATTGCTGCTGCTGTCTTTCACAATAATCTGTGCAGAACTCACGTAGCGGTCAGATACCCAGAACAGGTAGTAACCACTGACCAGCAACAACGGCAGCAGGATAGCCAGCAAGGGGCCACGCCAGCGCTTCAGCTTCACCGGGGCGGCACCTGCACTCGCAGATGATAGCTTGCCCAGGATCCGGCTAGCCGTCAGTGCCGCTTTTTTTTCAGCAGCCGCTTCGCGCTCAGCTGCGGGAGGTTTTTCCACAATTTCCATAATGCTTTCTTTTATGCACCCGTTACTGCTTTATTGGGCCCCTGCTGCGCCGGCTTGGGCAGCCCCTGCTCATACTGGTCTATGGCCTCGTTAACGGTGTCGTATATCTGCAGACCTGCCGGCCCAAGGTAAATGCCAACATCGCAATTCTTTCTTAAAGTGGACATGCTGTGCGCCACAATGATGAAGTTCGCGGTTTTGCGCTTTTCATTGATGATTTTTTCGCACTTGTGCTTGAAGTGCGCATCGCCCACCGACATCACCTCATCCACTAGGTAATAGTCGAAATCCACTGAGATGCTCAACCCAAACGCGAGGCGCGAGCGCATACCGGAGGAATAGCTCTTTACCGGCGCATCGAAATAATTGCCGATTTCGGCAAATTCCTGCACGCGATCCAGCACCTTGCGCTTGGCGCTGCCCCAGATCCCATGAATGCCACAGATAAAGGCCGCATTCTCACGACCGGTCATACTCCCCTGGAAACCGCCGGACAGCCCCATGGGCCAGGAAATGCGCTGATCGGTGATCACCCTGCCGGAATCCGGATAATCGATCCCGCCCATAATCCGTAAAAGTGTTGTCTTGCCCGCACCATTGCGCCCAAGGATTCCGATATTTTTTCCCTCGGGAAATACCGCATTTACGTCACGGAACAGCACCTTGCGGCCCGCTGGCGTACGGAATGATTTGGTGAGATTGCGCAATTCGATCATTGGCTGCGCACCAGGTCGCGCCACTGGCTGCGGTAGACCAGCAAGCCAAAGGCCAGCATTACCAACGAACTCGTTGCCAGGTACGGCAAATTGGCAAACATGCCGTGATAGCTGGCGAACAGCCCTTCACGTGTGAGCTCAATCATATGCAGCAGGGGATTCCAGGACAGGTAGCCGTGATACTCCTGGGGCACCTGCTCAAGCGAAAAGAAAACACCGGAGATAAAGTACAGCGGGCGCACAATCATGGGCGCAAACTTGGCCACTTCGGGAAATTTAGTGCCCACAATGCACATGGTGAGACTGATACCCAGGCAAAACCCGAAGAACAGCAGGTTGACCACCACCAGCAGCAAGAAATCATTGAAACGGGCGGTTACCCCAAACCAAGCCAGGATGCCCAGCAGCGCCACTAGGCTAAACAGGTAGATAGCGAATTCCAGCAGCACCCGGCTCAGCACCGCATCAAACGGACGCAACTGCCGGTAATTGAACAACCCGCGATTGGACTCCACCGCAGCCAAGCCCTTATTGAAGCACTCGCTGAAAACAATAAATGGGGCGATACCCGCCAGCATGAACAGCATGGTGGGTATACCAGGATAAAACTCCCCGCCGGCAAAACTGAAGATGACCGCGAGCAGCATGATATGCATCGCCGGCTCCAGCAGCACCCACGCGTAGCCAAGACGCCACTTGCCAAAGCGGGTCTTCATCTCGCGAATAAGGAGCGCGCGGATCACATCTCGCTGGATCTGCCACGGGTTACGCTGGAAGGTTGGATACATTGAATTTGATCTATTGGATTCTTATTACATCACCGCCAACAGGCCCCCAAGGCGGCTCCCGGTCAAGGGAAAATTCCTGCAAAGAGATCCTTCTCTGCGCTCACATACGACATTTCGGAAATGTGATGCACGTCTATGCAAGCAAGCAGAAAATTCTACCTCAAAGCCTCTCCGCGATCATCCGTAATTCAGCTACAAGAGGCTGCTTTCCGGAAAAATCTGTGACCAGCAGGACAACGGGGAAACAGCCCCCACAAATCTGGCCAGTAATAATTCAGCAGAAACAGAAAAGGCCGCACTTTTTAGCCTCGCTGGGTAATTCACGCTCATCTGCGCGGGATGATTCGCGAGCCCTGCTCGCTCACCCCTTCGGGGTCGCCTTCGGCGCTCTGCGTCGCCGCAAGCGGCTCCTTGTGAACCGGAGCTAAGCCTCGATCACAGGCAGTTCTGCCAAATACGAAAAAGGCCGCACTCGAAAGAGTGCGGCCTTTTTCGTATTTGGTGGAGCTAAGCGGGATCGAACCGCTGACCTCAACACTGCCAGTGTTGCGCTCTCCCAGCTGAGCTATAGCCCCAAATTGGGTTGCTTTCGTGTTTGCGTTTCCCCCGAAAGCGAGGCGCATTTTAACAGCGCTCCCCCGGGTGTCAACAAGAAAAAACAACTTTTTAATCAAATAGTTAGCAAAATCTGTGGACGCGGAGTCAAGGCATGTTTCCGCGCCCACTTTGCGAAGCCGCTTAAGCCGAGACTTCTTCACGCTGCGGCTTTCGCGCCAGTAGGTATTCGCGCAGGCCATCGCCCACTTCCGCGTGATGCAGGCCGTATTCCAGCTGGGCTTTCATATACCCGAGCTTGTTACCGCAGTCATGGCTGTGACCCACGATGCGGTAGGCGTCTACGGTCTGGACTTTCAGCAGTTCATCAATGGCGTCGGTCAGCTGGATTTCACCGCCGGCCCCCGGCTGGGTTTTTTCCAGCAAATCCCAGATTTCAGCTGGCAATACGTAGCGGCCTACTACCGCCATATTCGACGGCGCCGCATCGACACTCGGTTTTTCGACCATACCGTCGATCTTGGCTACGCTGCCCACGTGCAGCTCCGCCCCCAGGCAGTCCACCACTCCGTACTTGCTGACGTCTTCCCAATCCACGGACTCGACCATGATCTGGCTCGCCTTGGTCTGCTCAAAGTTGCGTACCATGGCGGCGAGGTTGGTGGTGGTCAGGTCGGATGCGTACTGGTCAATCAATACGTCCGGAAGCAAAACGGCAAACGGGTTGTCGCCCACTACCGGGCGCGCGCAGGAAATCGCATGACCGAGGCCCTTGGCTTCCGCCTGGCGCACGGAAATGACCGTCACGTCTTTGGGCACGATGGAGCGGACTTCATCCAGCAGCTGGCGCTTGAGGCGATTTTCCAGCTGGGCTTCCAGCTCGAAGGAGGTGTCAAAGTGGTTTTCGATCGCGTTCTTACTGGCGTGGGTAACCAGTACGATCTCTTTGATCCCGGCCGCCACTGCTTCGTTGACCACATACTGGATCAGCGGCTTGTCCACGATCGGCAGCATTTCTTTGGGGATGGCCTTGGTGGCCGGCAACATACGGGTCCCAAGACCGGCGACGGGGATCACTGCCTTTTTAACATTGGTCATGTTTTATCCTTTTTTTTAAGTTACTTCCTGGTTAATCCATTAATTCCAGATTTTGCCGCATTCTAACCCTCATATGAGACAAGTGTCACACAGGCGTGCATTCAAACTTTGCCGGTTTGTGTCTCACTAAGAGGCACAGGCAAAAAAAATGCCACCTTATTGCATGTGGCATTTCTTTTGCGCGATCAGTCCCGGGCGGAGCCCGGGACTGTGGCGCATTACAGGGACGCGTATTCCTTTTCCCAGCGCTTGAGCACTTTCTTGCCAGCACCACCCAGCACATCGATGGCCTGGCGCAGGCGCGCCCGGCTCAGGTCTGCACCCAGCAGATCCATCGCATCCATCACTGAGAAGGACGCGGTGGTACCGCTGACGGCGACGAACAGCGGGGCATTGAAGTCTTTCAGCTTGATATCCATCGCCGTGGACACCGCCTTCACCGCCGCGAAGATCTCGTCTTTGCTCCAGGTGCGCAGGGCTTCCAGGCGCCACAGGGTGAACTGCAGGACTTTCTTCTGCTCTTCCAGGTCCAGCTTGTTGTCGGCGAAGCTGGCTTCAGTCAGCGGCAGCTTGCCGGCGGCCAGGAAGCTCACCAGCGGGGCGAAGTCTCCGAAGGTCTCCATGCGGCCTTTGGCGTGGGGCAGTACTTTCATCAGGTTTTCGCGGTTGAGCAGCCAGGCCTGCAGGCGATCCGCCAGGGCCGCGTCTTCCAGTTCGCGAATCCACAGGCCGTTGAGCCAGCTCAGCTTCTCCACGTCGAATACCGGGCCGCCCAGGGAAACCCGCTGGATGTCGAAGTGCTTGAGCATCTCTTCCAGGGTGAACTTCTCGCTCTCGTCGGGCATGGACCAACCCATGCGGCCGAGGTAGTTCAGCAGGGCTTCCGGCATGAAGCCGGCGCGCTGGTAATAGAGGATGGAGGTCGGGTTCTTGCGCTTGGACAGTTTGGTTTTGTCCGGGTTGCGCAGCAGCGGCAGGTGGCACAGCACCGGCATTTCCCAGCCGAAGTATTCGTACAGCAGCTTGTGCTTGGGCGCGGAGTTGATCCACTCCTCACCGCGCAGGACGTGGGTGATCTCCATCAGGTGATCGTCCACCACGTTGGCCAGGTGGTAGGTGGGCATGCCGTCTGACTTGAGCAGTACCTGGGCATCTACCTGGGCCCAGTCGATCTCGATGGTGCCGCGCAGCAAGTCTTCAATCACGCAGGTGCCGCTCTCCGGCACGTTCATACGTACCACGTAGGGCTCACCGGCCGCCTTGCGCTTGGCGACTTCTTCTTCCGGCAGAGCCAGGTCGCTGGGCTTCAATGTGGTGCGGCCCGCTTCCTGCAGGCCGGCGCGCAGCTGCTCAAGCTCGTCGGCGGTGCGGTAGCAGTGGAACGCGTGGCCTTTCGCCACCAGCTCATCACAGTACTTCTTGTAGATGTCGCCGCGCTCGCTCTGGCGATAAGGACCGTGGGGGCCGCCGACATCCGGGCCTTCCTGCCACTCGAGCCCAAGCCAGCGCAGGCTGTCGAGAATGGCCTGCTCTGACTCCGGGGTGCTGCGAACCTGATCCGTATCTTCAATGCGCAGAATAAACTGGCCGCCCTGGGCCTGCGCAAAGCACTGATTGAACAGGGCAATGTAGGCGGTACCTACGTGGGGATCGCCGGTGGGAGAAGGAGCAATACGGGTTCTTACGGTCATGATTCGCCTGACAGGGTTGGTTTGGGTCAATTGGCTGACTTTGAGGCGCGGCATTATATCGCCCGGAATCACTAGCGCACAGGGTCAAGAATATTAAGTTGCCCGGCCTCCCTTTCGCGACTTTTTATGCCTAAAACGCATCCCCAAAATATGAACCTATAGACAGCCGAACAAAATCCGTGACTCCGATCACAAAATAAGTATTATTGCGTCTGGAAAGACCAAAGTGGGGAAAAAAACGCCAACTTCTTCGAATAGGCGACACGGCGCAGCGCGGAAAGCAGTGCCCCATACCCCATATAAGAATGACTTTCAGGATTAGGGATAAAGAGATGAAACCATTTGTTCGTTATCTGATTACAGCTTCTATCGCCGTTGCAGCAGTAAATGCCAATGCGCAGGTTACTACAGCGCAGTCAGACAAGACCGATATCACCGTGAGCTTGACCCTGCCCCAGCTGATCGAATTGGAAGGTTTGAACGATATCGCAATTGATGCCGGTAGTTTCCTTGGTGACAACGCCAGGGGCAGTGATAATTTTTGCGTGGGTGGTTACGGCTACTCTACCTATTCCATCCAGTTCGACAGTGCCAACGCAAACGGCACCCAGTTCCGGATGGTTGATGGTGGCGCTACAAGCTACGTCAATTACAACGTTGATTTTGCTAATGACCTGACCAGTGTCAGCCATGTCTCCGCAGAGTCTGGGGTAGCCTTGACCGGCAACGAACGCGGCGCGGCCAATGTCGCTTGTGCCACCAGCGGCGAGAACCGCCAGCTGCTGGTCACTGTGCTCCAGGCCGATTGGGAAAACGCGAATGCACTGTCCACATTCAGCGATACGCTGACTGTAACCGTAACTGCCGAATAACTCCCCCGACAACGACCGCCACAGGCGGTCGTTCTCTACCATTATGAACCAGACCACCGCGCGGGGTATTCTCGCGCTGGCATTGATGTTCTCCAGCTGGGCAAACCATGCGACGGCCACCACTGCATTTACCCTGGAGACAGCGATTCCAGAAGGGTTTGCCGATCTGGCCGCCCCTCAGCAACTGGTTGCTGACCTCTATTTTGGTAATCGCTCCCTCGGCACTGTGCAGGTTTTGGTGACGCCAGAGTCGGTACAGTTTCTCGACCCCAACCGGGTTATTGAGCTGCTGCCGCACACCCTCGCCCCGGAAACCGTCTTATCGCAGTTATCCACACCGCAGCAAAAAAACGCCCACCGCGTCTGCTACACAAAACAACAGGCAAACTGCGGCGTTTTATCGCCAGAAACACTGGCGATTATTTATGACGACAGCAGGTTCAGAATTGACCTTTTCCTGTCGCCAGAACTGCTCCCGCAAACCGCGGCCATCAAAGATCCCTTTCTGCCAGAGTCCAGCAGTGAAGTATCTTTTGTCCAGAATCTTACAGGCAGCTGGTCCGGGGTTCATAACGACGGGGGGCAATCGCTCCAGAACAATGCTTTGTTCGGTCAAAGTATTCTGAGTTTCGGCGAAAGCGGCCTTCACAGCCAGTGGGCTGTGGATAACCTGTCTGGCAGCCAGGTATATCAATTGCACTGGTCCCGGGACTTTCAGGGTAAATCCTATTCCCTGGGGTTGATCCAACCACAGAACCAGTACAACAACATCAGTTCCAGCCCCTATTTTTACGGCGTTGAATACCGTTCCTCGCTCAATAGCCGCACCGACAGGGTTTATCAACAGGGCGCGCAGCTGGAAGTGAATATGCCTGTGCGAGGCCGCGTCGAATTGCGTAAAGACAACCGGCTGGTGCACAGTGAATTTACCGAGGCCGGCAACCAGCTCATTGACACCAGCACCTTGCCCGGTGGTGCCTATACGCTGGACATCCGAACACTGGATGAAAGCGGCCGCCTTATTTCCGAGTACAGCCACTTTTTCGCCAAGGACGCCATTTTGCCGGCACCAAACGAGTGGCAGTGGAGCCTGCAAGCGGGCACCCCGGCACAGATCCGTCAGGACCGGGTTATGCCAGATAGCTCGGAAACTTACTTGGTACAGGGAACGCTTGCGCGGCGACTGCTGGACAATGCCGGCCTGTTTACCGGATTTGCGGCGACCGAAGCGGAACAAATTTTCGAACTGGGCTCCCGCTGGGTCGGTGAACGCCTGGAAATTTCCCCCAGCGTACTGACCACGCAGGATGGCAGGTACGGCTACCGTGTTTACGGAAACCTGCAAACGCCATGGCTGTCCTTGAGTGCTTCCGAGGCGTTTCTCGAAGACAGCCAGGACACGAGTCCAATGGAATACTCGTTACTGAGCCAGGGTTACCGGCAACGCAATGCCATGCTGGGCACTTCGGTCTGGAACGGGCAACTCTCACTGCGCTACCAGGAAAGAAACGCCCCGATATATTTCGATTCACAAGAGTTCACTCTGGATACGGCGACAACAGGTGCCCGCCGCCTGAAGACTCTGCAGTATCGGAAGAATTTTTTCCGCAACCGCTTTTGGCAGGGTGATTTCGTGCTTGCCCACAATGATGCGGATGGCGAACAGCTTTCCACCTTAACGGTTCAATTCCGCTTCCAGGACGGCAACTGGACCCATGCCACCAGTGCAAGAGCGGATGCAGGGCGAACCGACGACCAGAACACCCGCTTGGGCTTTCAGTCCCGCTGGCGAGACGGTGATCGCTGGGACGCCGAGGTCAACCAGGACTTTTCAGGTGAGGTCAGCGCCGATGCCTATTTACTCAGCAGCAATACCCGCATCGCCGGGCATCGCGGGCAAGTGACCTCCAGCGTGAATTTTCGCGATACATCCCAAGGCGGCAATACGAGTAAATCCCTGAACTATCTGGGAAGCTTCAGCACCAGTATTATTGCCAATCAATCCGGTGCGGCCTGGGGTGGCGAGCGCGCACTTGACAGCGCGCTGCTGGTAAATATTGATGGCAGCCCGGACCAGAATTTCGAAATCCTGGTGGACGGTGTACGGCGCGGCTATGCAAAAGGCGGCGAACGCTCGGTTGTAAACCTTTCCGCATTCCAGAGCTATGACATCAGCGTAAAACCTCTGGGCGATGGTTTCTTCGAATACCAGGACAACCAGGAATCGGTAACGCTCTATCCTGGCAACGTGGCAGATGTCGATTACAAAATTCGCCCGCTGATCCTGGTAATCGGCCGCATCTTTCGCGCCGGCGCCCCAGTCACCGGCAAGAAAATATCCATTGGCGAGTACACGGCCGTCACTGATGACTATGGCGTGTTTCAAATGGAAATGTTCGCCAACCCGCAGACTATGCGTGCACCCGATGTGCTATGGAACGGTTGCCGGGTTGCACTCCCGGAGCAGGAAGCTGGAGATAATTGGTTGAATTTAGGGATAGTTGACCTCGATCAGGCCGTATGCGAGAAGGAGGCACCTCATGTCGCCAACCGCTAGGCTAGTCCTGCTAGTTTTAAACGTTGCTTTGCTGGCGCTCACGGCAGGGAACTCGGCCGCACAGAGTACCAATGCAGATCCCTGTGGCAATGGGGCAGCAATACCACTGACAACCGAAAACAACTACGACCGCAACCGGTTTGTTGGCGTATGCGGGCTGGAAAACAATACGCTCACCTTCACCCATAAAGATACTCCCGGCTATCTGGGAGAGTATCCTTTTTCAGTGCGCAGCTGTTTTGTCGAATGGGGTGAAATCTGTACCACAGCCCTGCCCTATACCGTAATCATTTCAGGTGAATACGATAAAAAAGAAGAAGGCTTTATTCTGCGCAGGGACAGGGGGCAAGGTAACCAGGCCACCAATATCAATATCACCCTATCCAGTGGCGGAGTGCGCCATTTGATACCGCCGGAAACAGAAGTGCCCGCCGCCACCACCGGCGATGGATCAGTGTCTTCCATGTTTCCCGGAGGCACCAATGGCATGCAGGTCCCGGTCGCGCTGTCCGTGCAATTAGTCGACCCCAACGACAAACTGAAACCTGGCGTTTATTCTGGAACCTTCACCCTGTCCATATATCAATGCGGCACTTATGCGGGGAGTGGCTGGCAATCAGTCTGCAACGGTTCGGTTCGCTACACCTACCTGGAAAACATCGTTTTCACCATCGAACTGCGGACGGAATCCACCATTGACCTCAGCGGCGTAGAAGATATTGCCCTGACGTTCACACCGGGAGAAGGGGCTTCCGGTAGTACACAATTTTGCGTAAGCAGTAGTGGCGGCGCCCTTTTCCGCATTACGGCCGACAGCGCCAATGGCAACGGTCAGTTTATTCTCCAGGGCAGCGACCAATTGGAGTACTCTACCCAGGCAAAACACCTTCCCAGCGGTCGCAGTGAGCAATTACAGGAGTCACAGCCCTCCCCCGGCTGGCCAGGCCATACCGACAGCCAGTGCCAGGGGAATACCCAGGAGAATATGGAAATACTGATCAAGGTCGATCAATCACAGATTAATCAGGCTCAAGATACCCAATACCTGGATACCCTCACCCTGACGGTCGAACTTGAGTAACTGGAAAACAGGTGTAGTTGACGTCTAAAGGGGAAGGCGCACTTCTTCGCTGATTCGCCCACGCACCTGAAGGCGTAAATAGCCGCCGGAAACCTTTTCGTCGATCGGCAGACTTGCGCCTGCATAAAGCCGACCTTTAACCGCCAGCGGTTTACAGCTGTCGTCGGAAAGGCAGTGCTGAACATCCCCCACCTCCACATTGACATTGCCGTTATTCACCAGCTGCCACTCACCACCGTGGTTTTCCACTGCTATGTGATACATGCCATCTTCGGGCTGTACAAATACCAGGATCTGGTAAGCAACCAGGACTTTCAGTGCGGAGCGGTCGGTTTTGACATCCCCTACCACGGGTTTGAAGGTCACTCGATAGACTTTTTCCCGCTCAAGGTTTTGTTCAAGCGACATCAGGCGGAAGCGCTTTTTCTCTCCCGATCCGATTACGGCGCGCGCCGGGCTGACCAGCAGCTTGAACTCTTTCGGATCCACGACCCTGACTCGGTTCTCGTTGGGCATACCCGGGTTATCCACACGGTAGATCTCTGTTTGCAGGTAGAGGGTTTCCTGATCTGGATTTGTGACCAAAACGTCTTCCCGCGAGTTGGGCTGATCGTTCAGGTGGACGATTATTTTGTCCAACGACATCGCAGCCAATACCGGTTGGGCGAGCAGACACAATAGAAGCGCGGTGATCTTTTGCATGAAACCGTGTAACCGTCCGAAAGGTGAGCAACCAGGGGGCATTCTATCCCCGCCTCCGCGAGCGGGCCACCTTTCCGCGCCATGCTACTCGGCAACAACAAATACCAGCTTGCCCATGGTTGACGTCGGTAATGGGATACAGTGCTGCCCCGGCTTACCGACTGAGCGTGTGTCGGCGCCCGGGGGCTGATCCATATCGCGGACATACACATGGTATGTCCAGGCCGGAACATGGTTGAGGCATAGCAGATCATCACTTCCAGCAGCGGCTGTGGACAGCGTGACCCGAGTGGGCAGGGTTAATGTAATCCGCGCGGTTGCCCGGGCGGTGGTTTCGGTTTTTCCTGGCGGTTGAGGAACCACCACCAGCAGTAGCACCGTTGCCACCTTTATCCCCGCATATTTCATAGCGCGTTTCCCCGAGCCCGACATTGGCAGCCGACGCAAACTCCGCGAATCCGGTTTGTCGCCCAGCAATATCCAGTGTAGCCAGCGGCGTTGAACCGGTTTTTTACGGCCAGTTGCGTTAGGCCGCCATTTCTTTATTTATGAAGATATCGGCGGCAGGCAACGGAACTTTAGCGAGAGCGGGCACGGTATTCCGCGCTGCAACACATGCAACAGGAAATGCAGCGCCGCATGGTGACGGGCTGGCGTAGCGTATATGGGTGTGGATGGGAAGACAGGTTGGGGGGGCGGCGGGAACCACAATCGCTCTCTAGGATTTGATACCCGCCAAACGGCGCATGCTCTCTGTCGGCGTTACACAGCCGCTGCAGCACTTTGCTCGCTGAGCATCTGGGCCGCGCGCCGCTTGCGTGTCTTGCCAGCCCGGGATGGCGGCTGGCAGATACCGCAGACGAAGTTATGACTGGGCGTGTGCGCATGATTCACAAAATGGCCAGAACAGCTGGTGCATGCGGAAAGCTCAAACAGGCCACTCTCAAAAAAACGCACCAGGGTCCAGGCCCGGGTGAGCCCGAGTACCGGCTCTTCGCTTTCTTCTTCAGTCAGTTCCATATACAGGCGGTACGCCTTGATGAACCCTTCCATGCGTTCGCAGCCCTGCTCGGCAGTCAGGCGCAGGTAAATTCCGTAAAACAGCGACGCGTGAATATTCGGCATCCAGGTGGTAAACCAATCCGTGGAAAACGGCAGCATCCCCTTGGGCGGTGACATACCCCGCACTTCTTTATAGAGGCGGATCAACCTGCCGCGACTGAGATCGGTTTCAGATTCGAGCACTTGCAGCCGCGCATTCAACTCGATGAGTTCGATGGCCAGCTTAACCTGCTGCATTTCATCGAGCAGACTTTTCTCAGACATAGCGGCGCCTACTCAATTCACACAGGGTGATACCGAAGACATCAGAAGAGCCGCATGTATGTGCTCCAGCCCTTCCGCGCGTTTATTCGCGGTAACCTGTTCCAACTGGTTGGCATCTTCAATGTTCAACCGGAACAGTAACTGATTGGAGCGCGCCAGCTTCGTCAGCTGTTTCGCGGTGAGCGAAGCCAATACACCGGCCATAGACTCATCGAGCTTGAGCCGGAACAGGGCGGTGGCGTAGTCATCCTTGAGCAAGCGTTGTGCCAACAACAGGTAACTGAGATTGATATCCTGAATCTCACTAAGTGCACTATCAAACATGATACAGCTTAACTCCTTACTTCTTTTTATTCGTGCCAAGCCGTGACCTGGCCGCGCTTAAATTCTCGTCAGAAGCAAAGGGAGTCCCCCAAAACCGCATCCATTCTGCTGGTCAAAGTGACAGTCGTTTTCGATCACCGGCAACCGGTGTAATCCGCTGTCCCATATCCAGTTACCATCCCTGGAATCAATGGTGAATCGCACTGAACGTTGCTTGGCAACCGCTAAGAAATGCAGATTCACCCTGGAAGATTCCACTTTGCGCAGCGCGCAATGAAGAAGGGCCACGCCGCACAGTTCAAACTACCCCTAGAACCGTACGGGTATATGAGGAAGACAATGCTGATGGAACTACGACCCGAGTGACCGAGTGAACTTCTCCACAACAATTCCTTGACGAAGATCACAAAAAACTAGTGATTCACGTCACCCTTGACGGAAAAATTACCATGTTAGCCCTATGTAGTTACATCTTTTTTTATCTTTTTTAAGAAAAAACATTATTTCGTGACTTTCTGTTACTCAGGGTGAGCAAGTTTTACTCTCTCTGAATTTGGCCGCCAACCTCATCCAACTGCCGTGCCCAGATCAAAATTTCGGCAACAGCCTGATAAAGGCGATCAGGAATCTGCTCGTCCAAGTTCAACTGCATCAGCAGCGACACCAATTCCGGCGCATCGTGCACATAAACACCCTGCTCTTTGGCGGCGTTTATAATTTGTTCAGCCACGCCCCCGTAACCGCTCGCCACAACCCTAGGTGCACTTTCTTTGTCGCCGTAGGCCAGGGCAACGGCGCGACGACGCGGGTTATCCTTCATTTATAGTCCCGACAATCAGTTGAATATCACTGAGTCCAATCGCTGTGAGCTGATCACGCAACTCAGCAAGCCATCCGGTAACGAGATCTTCTGCAACTTCACTGGCCGGCACGACAATAAGCTTCAGGCTATCGCCGCGCAGGTGCAACTGCACCGCCAATTTACCCAGATTCGGCAAGGCTAGAGTTAAATCCGCCTGCCAGACAGCAGCGTCTTCATGTTCAGCGTGCTCCTTCTGTTCACCTTCCGACGAGTTACTGCACACATCGCCAACGATTTGCTGATATTCCAAACGAATTTCCAAATGCAGCCCCGGCCACGCATCGCCATCCCAACGCAATTGCGGCACGGCGAGTAATTCAAACTGCTGCCGTAGCAGTCCTCGCATTGCTTCATTGTTGAGGTGATCCGATATACTGGGCAGCGCCTTGTGCTGCAGGGTCATCTGCAGCTCTGCGGGGAGTTTTCCCCAGTCCCACTTTCCCTGGTAACTGCGCAAAAGGTGGGATTCGTAAAACAGCCCGCTGTTTTCCACAGTGCGCTGCAGATTGAAGGCCAAGTTTTCAGCACTTTGATCGCCCGCTGGTAGCAATGGCGCCGCGGGACGAATAACCGGCGCACTTCTGGCATGTCCATGAAACAGTTCAGATAAAAAACGCGCGGCGCCGCTTAGCTGGGTATGCACCGCGTTGCTTTCCAACGGAGGAGAGACGTACACCGAAGCCCCACCGGATGCTTTGCCCAGTTCGCTATAGAGTGCAGGATTAGAGCGCGGGTCGAGGCGGGAGTCACTCCGCAGTGCCTGAATGGCTTCGGTGGGAACCAGCGGCTTCACTGGTGCGGGTTGCCGCTCCGGGGAGGCGGTATCCACCCTCTTGCCCAGGACCTGGTGCAGGAGGGTATCCAGTATCGGCGTTATGCCACTCACCGGGTGCGCGAATCCATCGGAATCAGTGCACCGTACGATCGGGAGAGGTCGCGCTTGCGCTGATTCACGCCGATAAGCTGCTGCAGCTGATCCTGGCGTTCGCGCAAGCGACGGCGAATTTCCAAATCCTGAGCCAGAATCTGCTCCAGCAGTTCTGCCTTGCGCAGGCGCTCGTTCTCATCGAGATCCAGATTGGCTTCCGCTGCGGCAATCGACTCAACTTCAATGGCATAACAGGTCTGCTCTTCCACCAGGTTAAACCAGTCATGTTCCCGCACCCATGCCAACATCCGCGTCGAGCGAGCAAGGAGATTGGCGTAGGCGGCCAGCAGGCGCGACGGTGTTGTCAGTGGGCAGCTGTCGACGATGTGATGATTTTTCATGCGGATTGCAATCCAGGCTCAATGGCTTTCCATGCCGATGCCAGGTCCGCCAGAAGACGACGGGCTTCGAGCAGCGCGGCACAGTCGTCGTGCAAATTGGCCTTAAGCAGCTGGCGGGCTATGTAGTCGTACAGTGCCGCCATCTGTTCTGCCAGCTGGCCACCCTGCTCCCGGTCAAGCGCTGCCAGCAGGCCGTTATTCACGATATCCAGCGCCTTGGAGATCGCCCGGCCTTTCTCCGCCAGGTTGCCATCCTTCATATGCACCAGTGCGGTGCCAATCGCGGTATCAGCGCCCTCGAACAGCAACACGATCAGGCGGTGAGGACTGGCCGACAACACATCGCTTTCAAGCCCGACTCGGGCATAACTGGCGGCGCCGTAAGCGCGGCCAGCGGATCCTTTTGAGTACAACTAAGACCTCTCTGCTTTTATTGCTTTAACTGGGCCGCCAGCGCATCAAATTGCTGGGTCAGGTAGGAGCTTGTGGAATTCATCTGTGCAATCAGGCTATCGAGCTGGCTGAACTGGGTGCGATAACGCGCAACCGTGCTTGCGATCTGGGACTCGATACTCTCATAGCGCCGATCCAGGGATTCGATACTCGCCTCCAGGCCGCTGGTTGCGTTTTCAAGCAACCCGTCCTCTTCGGTCATGGCACTCAGGGCGCTCTCGATACGATCAGCAAATCCGTCTTCGCTATCGTCACCAACACCCGCGAAGAGTTTGCTCAGGTCGCTGAGGTTGTTCGCCACCAGGTCTTCGACCTTTTCTTCATCCAGGGTCAGGGTGCCATCCAGTTCCAAGGTCATGCCCAGGTCCGCCAGCGAGGAAAACACATCGCTGTCCAGTGAACCGCCAATCAGACCGCGCAGGCGCGACTCCACACCGCGCACCGTAGCATTACCCTGAAGAACCCCGCCGGAACCTGACGCGCTGTCGTATCCGGTCAGATCCGACATGAGTTCCTGCAAATTGTTATACGTATCGACGAAGGTATTCAGCTTCTTTTCTATACCCGCGGTATCCCGGGTTACTTCCAAAGTTGCGGTGCCGGTTTCTTCCAGATTCAGGGTCACGCCCTGTATCGCATCCTCCACCTGGTTATTTTGTGACTGAATTGCAATGCCGTTGACGGTCAGTTCTGCGTTCTGTGCGGATATTTCTGTCGCGCTGTCGAGCGACAATACATCTCCAAACCCACCAGTGCCGAAATCGATGGCACTGATCGCTGCTTCTGTACCGGTATCCGCCGAAGAAAACACCAGTCGATACGGCGTACCGCTACCATCGTTAACGATGGAAGCCACTACACCGGCATCGGCCTCATTGATTGCGTCGCGTAGATCTTCGAGCGAGCTGTCAGCATCATCCAGGGTGACACTGAACGTATCGCCACTGCCAAGGGTAAAGCCGATGGTACCGCCACCGAGCTGTTCTGTTTTATCGGCTATACCCTGTGTTGCTATGCTGTAACTTTTCGCGCGTTGGGTAACTTCGATTTCGTAATTTCCCACCGGGGTCTCTTCGCCAGCGGTAATCGTCAGGGCTTCACCACTCAGATTGGTTTTCACCCCGGCAAAATCCTCTGCTTCGCTCAGCGCTTCCGCTGCGTCCTTTACTTTGTCCAGTGCGCTTTCCAGATAGCCAAACGCAGAAATTTTTGTCTCATAACTTTGCTGCTGACGCAGGACTGGTGTGAGCTTCTCGCGCTCTGCGGATTCAAGCTGATCCAACAAGCCGCCCAAATCCAGACCGGAACCAATACCCAAAGATGAAATGGTAGCCATCAACGCTCCCTTTTAATTCAACACCACAGACTTTTTTACTGCTACTAACGGACGCCATGTATTGCGAATTACCGCGGTTAGTTACCACATCGGCCATTAAAGCCGCGACTTTAGGGCTTATCGAAATAAATTCGCCGAAACATGGCCAGCCAGGCCAGTTGCACAGATTTTCATTCAAAACCCTAAAGCCAGCGACTTGCCGGCCGAAAAACGAAGTAACGGCCAGCGCCGTTGTATTCAAATTCAAACGGTGACATACCGAGGGACACAACTATGTCAGTGATCAATACCAATATCACGGCCATGATCGGCCAGCAGAACCTGAGCAAATCCCAGAGCGCCCTGCAGACTTCCATGGAGCGTCTGTCTTCCGGCCTGCGCATCAACAGCGCCGCCGACGACGCCGCCGGTCAGGCCATTGCCAACCGCATGAGCTCGCAAATCACCGGTCTGGCCCAGGCCCAGCGCAATGCCAACGACGGCATCTCTGTAGCGCAGACCGCAGAAGGCGCACTGAACCAGGTCAACGACAACCTGCAGCGCATCCGCGAGCTGAGCGTACAGGCCCAGAACGACACCAACTCCCAGAGCGACCTGAACTCCATTCAGGACGAGATCAACCAGCGCCTGTCCGAGATCGACCGCATCTCCTCTGAAACCAACTTCAACGGCGTACAGGTACTGGCCGAAGACCGCGGTTTCACCATTCAGGTCGGCGCGAACGATGGTGAACAAATCACCATGAACCTTAAGCAGATCGATTCCAGCACCCTGAACCTGGACACCTTTAACGTGAACGGTTACGAAGGCACACTGACCGCTTACACTGACGGCGATATGAAAGACGGTGAAGGAGATAGCATTGCCGCGGCTACCGTTACCGTTAACGACAATGGTACCGGCGGCTTCACCATTGACGGCAATTTGTACCAAGATGACAACGGCAACTGGTTTGCTCAAGGTACCGATACGAATGGCGATACTTATGCTATCGCGATCGACAGTAGCGACATGGCTATCGACGATGCAACAGACTCCCTCACTGTAACAATCAACTCTGACGAAGCGACCCTGTTAACTCAGGCTTCCTCTAGCCCGCTGGCCGCCCTGGACTCCGCACTGAGCGACGTGGATGCCCTGCGCTCCGACCTGGGTGCGATCCAGAACCGTTTCGACTCTGCGATCAACAACCTGAGCACCACCGAGACCAACCTGTCGGCGGCGCGCTCGCGCATCGAAGACGCGGACTACGCAACCGAAGTTTCCAATATGACTCGCGCGCAGATCCTGCAGCAGGCCGGCACTTCCGTACTGTCGCAAGCCAACCAGCTGCCGCAGAGCGTACTGTCTCTGCTCGGCTGATCGGTAAAAATCTTGTCTGACTTTCTCTCCTTTGGGGCCCCATTCCGGGCCCCTTTTTTTTGGCCCGCCACAGCTATATCCACAATTTTCACTTTCTGAAATGCGAATTTTTTCCGCAGGCGCCTAAAGTCTTGGGGAGGCTCGCCGACATTATTAGTAACGGCCCGCGCCGTTGTATTCACATTCAAACGGTGACATACCGAGGGACAAAACAATGTCAGTGATCAACACCAATATCACGGCCATGATCGGCCAGCAGAACCTGAGCAAATCCCAGAGCGCCCTGCAGACTTCCATGGAGCGTCTGTCTTCCGGCCTGCGCATCAACAGCGCCGCCGACGACGCCGCCGGTCAGGCCATTGCCAACCGCATGAGCTCGCAAATCACCGGTCTGGCCCAGGCCCAGCGCAACGCCAACGACGGCATCTCTGTAGCACAGACCGCAGAAGGCGCACTGAACCAGGTCAACGACAACCTGCAGCGCATCCGCGAGCTGAGCGTACAGGCCCAGAACGACACCAACTCCCAGAGCGACCTGAACTCCATCCAGGACGAGATCAACCAGCGCCTGTCCGAGATCGACCGCATCTCCTCTGAAACCAACTTCAACGGCGTACAGGTACTGGCCGAAGACCGCGGCTTCACCATTCAGGTCGGCGCGAACGATGGTGAACAAATCACCATGAACCTGAAGCAGATCGATTCCAGCACCCTGAACCTGGATACCTTTAACGTAAACGGTTACGAAGGTTCTCTGACTGCCGTAGCCGCCGATGACAGCTTCACCACCGACGACGGCACCGCAGTCGAATACAACGCGTCTACCGCAGTGTCTATCCAGGACGCAGATGGCAACACTGTTACCGGTACTCTGAGCACTGACGACGACGGCAACTACTTTGTGACCGACTCCGGCTCTGGTGATGTCTACTCCGTAACCGATATGTCCATTGCCGATTCCGGTACCGATACCGACACAGACGGCACAAACGATGCGGCCATCACAGTTACCGTTGATGCGGACACCGCGCTGTCTGCAAAATCCAGCAGCCCGCTGGCCGCCCTGGACTCCGCACTGAGCGACGTGGATGCCCTGCGCTCCGACCTGGGTGCGATCCAGAACCGTTTCGACTCTGCCATCAACAATCTGAGCACCACCGAGACCAACCTGTCGGCGGCGCGCTCGCGCATCGAAGACGCGGACTACGCAACCGAAGTTTCCAATATGACTCGCGCGCAGATCCTGCAGCAGGCCGGTACCTCTGTACTGTCCCAGGCCAACCAGCTGCCGCAGAGCGTGCTGTCCCTGCTCGGCTAATACCATCCTCTCGGGGCGTACCGGCCCTGATTCTTCGGCCCCTTATGGGGCCTTTTTTATGTCCGTAAAAAAGCGGCTGGATCGATAACTCGAACGCCGCTCTAAACATCATCGCGCAGACTGGGGAATTGGCGCTTGCGCCTGAATCCCTCACTACACCTGCATATTCATAATGTCTTTATATGCATTGAGTAGGCGATTGCGCACCTGCACCCCCATCTCAAATGCAATGCTGGCCTTCTGGCCTGCAATCATCACTTCATGCAGCGCGACATCGGCATCGCCGGCCTGAAAGGCACGCGACTTCGACGCGCTCTCATTCTGCAACGTATTGATCCGCTCAAGGCTGGCACGCAGCGCAGCACCAAAGCCGCCACCCACCGCGAGATCGACCCGGGTATTTTTACCGGCGGCTTCTCCGGCCAGGCCCTGCAAATTGTTGATCAGGAATTGCATCTGCACAGAGGAGGTAGGTGTGGTCATGATCGCATCTCTTGTTATTCCGCAGCGCAAAGGTATCAGTGCCGGCGCGCAACCCAAGCGGCCAATTAGCGGTAAAAAAATGGGCTTTTCTTCCCTTTACCACTTTGCCGGCTGTCGATAATCAGCTCAGCTTCCAAAACCGCCTTCAAAGTAGGATGAATCAGCAGTAATGCCTTCAACAAACCGAACGAAGCCCAGTGTCCACTGCGGAGATGCCCCGTGATGAGCAGCGCCAACCCGAGCGCAGCCGCGTCCGCGCAATCCATAAACCAGCTGTCTGCGCGACTGCTGGGTAACCCGCTGATCCCGCTACTGGTGGCCGGTGCTGCCGCCATTGCACTAGTCGCCGCTGTATTGCTGTGGTCACAGGCTCCACAGTACCGGGTACTGTTCAGCAACCTCAGTGAGGAAGACGGCGGCCGCATTATTGGTGAACTGGAAAGCCGGGCGATCCCCTACGAATTCAGCCAGGGCGGCCGCACCCTGCTGGTACCGGATGACCAGGTCTACCGTTTGCGCCTGCAGCTGGCCGAACAGGGATTGCCCAGCGGCGGCAATACCGGTTTTGAAATCATGGATCGGCAGGCCTTCGGTATCAGCCAGTTTGCCGAGCGGGTCAATTTCCAGCGCAGCCTGCAGGGCGAACTCGCCAGCTCCATCGAATCCCTCGGCCCGGTCACCCGCGCGCGGGTACACCTGTCCATGGCCAAACCTTCCGTATTTATTCGCGAGCGCGAACCGGCCAAGGCGTCGGTCATCCTCACCCTGGCACCCGGCCGCGTACTGGGCGATGGCCAGGCCGCGGCCATTGTGCATCTGGTATCGAGCAGCGTGCCCGATCTCAGCGCAGACAATGTCACGCTGGTAGATCAGAACGGGCGCCTGCTCTCCCGTCCCGGGAGCGATGAAAACAGCCTCGACGGCACCCAACTGGATTATGTCCATACGATTGAATCCAGTTATCAACAGCGCATCGAACGCATCCTCGAACCAATGCTCGGCAGTCACAATGTGCGCGCGCAGGTGACCGCGCAGGTGGATTTCGACCGACGCGAGGAGACCAGCGAACGCTTCAGCCCCAACCAGGACGGCCAGCCTGCCGCGGTGCGCAGCAAACAGCACAACAGCGACTTCAACGGCGACGCCGCCAGTATCGGCGGTATTCCCGGTGCGCTCACCAATACCCCGCCGGGCAGTGCGCCCTCCCCAATCGACGGTAATGGCCAGGCGAAAAAAGATGGGGAAGAAAACACCGCAGACCGCAGCCGCCTGCGTCAGGAGCAGCTGGTCAATTACGAAGTGGATCGCGATATCACTCACATCCAGCGCCAGCGCGGTCGCGTCGAGCGACTGACCGCGGCGGTAGTGGTGAATTACCGTGACGTGACCGATGAAAAAGGCGTGGTAACCCAGGCGCCCCTGAGCGATGAGGAGCTGCAGCACATCGAGCAGCTGGTGCGCCAGGCGATGGGCTATTCGGAAACCCGCGGTGATGGACTGGAAGTCGTCAACAGCCCCTTCTCCCCAAAGGAAGAAAACGTATTGCCCGAACTGGCCTGGCATGAAGACCCCTTCTGGCGCCAGCTGATGCTGGCACTCGGTCGCTACCTGCTGGTTGGTATCACCCTGCTGTTTGCCTTCCGCTGGCTGGTGCGCCCAATGGTGGAACGCCATCTGCAACTGCGCGAGGCCATGCCGCCTCCTGCGGCGATACCGGCACCGCAGCAGAACACACCGGTTCCGGCCAACGTGCCGGGCGAAATTGTCGCGGACAATGAAGCTCAACAGGCAGAGCCCCCGGAACCACAGCCCCGCCGCAAGCGCCGCTCGTCAGTCTACGAGCAGAACCTGCTGGATCTGCAGGGTATGGCGAAAGAAGACCCGGCCATGGTGGCCATGATCGTACGCAGCTGGATAAGCCAGAATGACTAACAACGTACATTTACAGAACGCGGTGCAACGCGAGAAAAAGATGAGCAACCTGCGCCGCAGCGCCATCCTGTTGCTCGCATTGGATGAAGACGCCGCTGCAGAAGTGTTCAAGCACCTGAGCGCGCGCGAAGTGCAGGACATCAGCCAGGAAATGGCCTCGCTGCGCACGGTCACACATGAGGAAATGCGTACGGTGCTGCGGGATTTCCATGTGGAGTCCGAGGAATTCGGCGCGCTCAACCTCTACTCGAGCGACCGTATCCGCGCAGTGCTTACCAAGGCGCTCGGCAACGAGCGCGCATCAAGCCTGCTGGAAGATATCTTCGAATTGACCACCAGTGAATCGGGTATCGACGCACTCAATATCATGGATGCCAATACCGTGGCAGAAATGATCCGCGATGAGCACCCGCAGATTATTGCCACCATTCTCGTGCACCTGGAGCGGCGCCAGGCGGCCGCGGTACTGGAATACTTTGAAGAAAAACTGCGCGAGGACGTGGTGCTGCGTATCGCCACCTTCAGCGGTGTACAGCCAGCTGCGCTGCAGGAACTCACCGAGGTGCTCACCGGCATGCTCGACGGCCAGAACCTGAAACGCGCGAAGATGGGCGGCGCCCGCACCGCGGCGGAAATCCTCAACCTGATGAATTCCAATGCAGAGGAAACCGTCATAGACCGTGTGCGCGAACACAGCGAAGACCTCGCGCAAAAGATCATCGACGAGATGTTCCTGTTCGAAAACCTGCTGGACCTCGACAACCGCGCAATCCAGCTGGTGCTGAAAGAAGTGGAGAACAAACAGCTGGTCACCGCACTCAAGGGCAGCAACCCGGCACTGCTGGAAAAATTCCTGCACAACATGTCGAGTCGTGCCGGCACCCTGCTGCGCGAGGAGCTGGAAGCCAGTGGTCCGCTGCGTATGTCCCAGGTGGAGCGCGAACGCAAGGCCATACTGCAGATCGTGCGCCGCCTGGCCGATACGGGCGAAATCGTCCTGAGCGGTGGGGAAGAGGTTTATGTCTGAAGCAATCGCCTGGCGCCGCTGGCAGCCTGACGACCTGAGCGGAGAGCGCGCCCGGGAAAGGCGCGACGCCGCCCAGCGAACGCTGGCAGAAGAACTGAAGGCCCTGCGCGAGCAGGCCCGCGCAGAGGGCCGGCGCGAGGGATATGACGTGGGCTTCGCTGAAGGCTACGCCCAGGGTACGGAAGAAGGTCGCCTGGCTGGTAATGCGGAGACGGCGCAGCAAAGGGAAGTGCTACTGGCGCCCCTCGCCGAGCTCGCACGCAGCTTCAGTGATGCGCTGGCCTCCCTTGATGACGTCATTGCGGAAGACATCAGTGCGCTCGCAATAACCGTAGGCCGCCAGCTCGCCGATGACGCCCTGCAGGCACAGCCACAGCAGGTGGCGGAGCTGGTGCGGGCACTGCTGCGGGAAGAACCGACCCTGAATGGCGGCACCCGCTTGTGGCTGCATGCCGAAGACCTTGCGCTGGTGCAGCAAGTCCTGGGCGCCGAACTGGAGCGCGCCGGCTGGCAACTGGATCAGGATCCACGCATTGAACGCGGCGGCTGCCGGGTGACCACCGTCAACAGTGAAATTGATGCGAGCCGCGAAACCCGCTGGCAAGCGCTGCTCGCACGGGTGCGCCCGTGTGCGGGCAACACACATGCAGACGCCTCACTTTGACCACCACCGCAATCACATGAGCAACACGGCAATCACCGATACCGCAACGCAGGCCAACGGCCAACCGCACCAGGCACGCTGGCGGGCTGCGCTTGAGCGTACCGCGGCACGCGCGGAACAGACGCCGCGCTACCGCAGCAGCGGAAAAATCGTGCGCGCCACAGGCCTGGTTCTGGAAGCGGTCGGCCTGAAGATTCCACTCGGTAGCGGCTGCCAGATCGAGCTCACCGCGCCGGGCACGGAAACCCCAACCTATGCGGAAGCCGAAGTGGTCGGCTTTACCGGGGAGCGCCTGTACCTGATGCCACTGGAGGAGATCAGTGGCCTGATTCCCGGCGCACGCGTGTTTCCCCTTGGCGGCAGTGGTGCGCGCCGCTTCCCCCTCGGCGAACAACTACTGGGGCGCGTGGTAGACGGCAGCGGTCGGCCGCTGGATGGCGGTCCTGCACTGGACGCCTCGGTGAATGGCAGCCTCGCAGCCGTACCCATCAATCCACTCAACCGCACGCCGATCCGCGAGCAGATCGACGTGGGCATCCGCGCAATCAACAGCCTGTTAAGTGTCGGCCGCGGCCAGCGCCTGGGTCTGTTTGCAGGCTCGGGGGTGGGCAAGTCGGTGCTGCTGGGGATGATGGCGCGCTACACCAGCGCGGAAGTGATCGTGGTCGGCCTGATCGGCGAGCGCGGCCGCGAAGTGAAAGACTTTATCGACAACATCCTCGGCGAAGAGGGCCGACGCCGCGCCGCGGTGGTGGCCGCACCGGCGGACACCTCGGCCCTGCAGCGATTGCAGGGCGCGGCCTACGCCACCCGTATTGCCGAATTTTTTCGCGATCAGGGTAAAAATGTTTTGCTGATCATGGACTCCCTCACCCGCTATGCGATGGCACAGCGGGAAATCGCGCTGGCCATCGGCGAGCCACCGGCCACCAAGGGTTATCCACCGTCCGTGTTTGCCCGGCTGCCAGTGCTGGTGGAGCGCGCCGGGAACGGCGAAAACGGTGGTTCCATTACCGCGTTTTACACCGTCCTCGCCGAGGGTGACGACCAGCAGGATCCCATTGCCGATTCCGCCCGCGCGATTCTCGATGGCCATATTGTACTGTCGCGCTCGCTCGCGGAATCCGGTCACTACCCGGCGATCGATATCGAGGCCTCTATCAGCCGCGCCATGAGTGCGATCGTTGACGGTACCCAGCAGCGCCGCGCGCAGCGATTGAAGCAACTGTTCTCCCGCTACCAGCGCAACCGCGACCTGATCAGTGTGGGTGCCTACAGCCCCGGTCACGATCCGCAGCTGGACCAGGCGGTGCAGCGCTACCCGCATATCGAACATTTCCTGCAGCAGGGTATGGAAGAGCGCGCCGACATCCAATCCACCGCCGCCGCCATGGCGGCGCTACTGCCCGATAGCGCAAACGCCGGAGTACATTCGTGAGCCGACCCGCACCACTGGATTTCCTGATCGACCAGAGCCGCAAGGCCCGCGACAGCGCCGGGCGCCTGCTGGCGGAAGAGCGCCAGACCCGCGAACAAACCTCGGGTCAACTGGAAACACTGCAGCGCTACCGCCGCGAGTACAGCGAGCGCCTGCACCTGGCCATGACCCAGGGAATCAGCACTGCCACCCTGGACGATTACAACCGGTTTATCCGGTCACTGGACAACGCCATCGAGCGCGCCCGCGCGGTGCTCGCGCAGCAGCAGGAGCGCGTGGACGCGAGCAGCGAACACTGGCGGCAACGCCAGCGTGAACTGTCCTCTTTCAGCGCACTCGAATCCCGTCGCACGCAACAGGAACAACTGCGGGAACAGCGCCGCGAGCGCCTGCAAGCCGATGAAATGACCCAGAACCTGCTCGCCCGCCGCCCACAAGCGGGCGGGCAGAATCCGTTTTAAGCAGCCTACGAGGCATTTCAGGACATCAAGCTATGGATATCTCCGCCCTGCTCGGCAAACTGCCGGCAAGTACCGGACAACTCAACGGCACCAACAGCGGAAACCCCGGCCACCGGACTGGCGGTGAGGGCACACTGTCGTTTGCAGGCACGCTGCACTCAGCCATGCAGTCAAAGATGCAGTCCGCCATTGCACAAACACTGTCACAGCCCGGGCTCGGCACGGCGGGTGTGCATTCGGCAGCGGTTCCGCTTACCAATGCCACGGGCAAGCTCGGTCTGGGCGAATGGCATAGCGGCCAGCCCGGTCCGGCAGACCTGCTTGAGCGCCTGGCGGTGGAAAACGTTTTCGCAGATGAGGACAGGCTCGAAGCCAGTGAAAACAGCGGTGCCGACAATGGGCTGATGGCTCTACTGGCTGGCACTGTACAGCCTGCACTGCAAACCGCAGTCTCCAGCCTGGAAGCCAGCCAGCAAAATAATAGCGCGGTACTGCGTGCCGGATTTGCAGGTGCGCAACATGGCCCGCAGCTGCCTGCACAAACAGTCACTCTGGATACAGCCGGCGAGGCTGATTTCCCTACGCCTGTCGCAGACAATCGCGCCCAACCGCTGGCAATGGCCAACAACACTTCAAGCGAACTGACGATGGCCGCCACCGGCAATGGGCCAGGTGGACAGGCAGCCGCTGACAGTGTGCTGCCGGCTACCGCGCTCCAAGACCCAGCTCAATTGGCCGTGAGTGCCACCACGCAGGCGGCGACCAGCGCCCCAACCTCCGCTGGCAACTTATCCACAACGCCAAATCCGGCACTGGCTATGCAATCACCACTGGGCAGCAGTGCCTGGGGTGCCGAATTCGGGCAACACCTGCTGAACATGGCCCATCGCGGCGACCAGCAGGTAGATTTGTTCCTCCACCCGCGCGAGCTGGGCGCTCTGACAGTAAGCCTGAGTTTCGACGAACAGGGCGCGCGCGCACAGTTCCTTGCCGCCAGTGCGGCTGTGCGCAGCGCCGTCGAGCAGGCCCTGCCCCAATTGAGAGAGGCCCTTGCACAACAGGGGATATCGCTTGGCGAAACCTCCGTGGGCGAGCACCAGCAAAATCCCTCACACCAGCAGCAGGCACCCGCGTGGGCCGGCAATGCCATTAGCGGCAGGGAACAGGAAATAAGCCCGGATTCCCAGCCTGTACCTGCTGCACCCCGCTCGGTGCACCTGCGTGGGGTCGATCTCTACGCTTGATTTGCAAGCCTGATTTCTAAGCCTGATTCTGTGCCCGCATCTTACGGCGCGATGCCAGTGAGGTATCGCGCAAGCCAGCGCCTGTGACGCCATTTTTCCGGCGCTGGTGAAACGCCGAGATAAGCCTAATTCGCCGCCCTATTCTTCCCTTCATCCCCGCCGGGCCCCGGCATACTCCCCGGCAAGCTCCCCCGCAACCGTGGGCGAGAAATCGCTAACTAACGCTGGTAGTAAGGCGCAACACAAATGGCTGAAGAAAATTCCGGAAAATCCCGCGGCATGCTCTGGCTCGCGGTCGTCGCGGTGGTACTGATTGCCGCACTGGTGGCAATGAACCTGTATCTGCTACTGCGAGAAGATCCCAACAGCAAGGCGGCAGTTGCAGAGCAGAACGCAGGCCCCGAGCGCGCCACCAATCCCATTTTCGTCAAGATCAGTCCGTTCACGGTCAACCTGCAGGGCGACCAGTTTTCCAACCGCCTTCTGTATGTCGGCATGTCACTCCAGGTGGGCAATAACGAAACCCGGGATTTTCTCCTTGAGCATATGCCGCAGGTACGCAGCCGGCTGTTGATGCTGCATTCCGCCAAGGCACCGGAAGAGCTTGCCAGCATTGAAGGAAAGCAGGCCCTGGTGCAGAGCATCCTGGCAACGCTTGCCGAGCCTATGGGGAGCGACCAGCCAGAGCTGCTGATCGACGACGTGCTGTTTACCGAGTTCATCGTGCAATAGGGAATTCCACCATGTCCCAGGACGATCTGCTTTCCCAGGAAGAAATCGACGCGTTGCTGCACGGCGGTGACAGCGACAGCGGTGACAGCGGCGGCAACAGTGCCGCCGACGCGCCGAAAATGCGCCCCTATGACCCGGCATCCCAGCAGCGGGTGATCCGCGAGCGCCTGCACAGTATCGACATCATCAACGAGCGTTTTGCGCGGCACTTTCGCGTGAGCCTGTTCAACCTGATTCGGCGCTCGGCGGACATCACCGTGGAGTCGGTGCGCTATCAGGGCTTCAAGGAATTCGCGCGCAATCTGCCCGTGCCCACCAATTTGAACCTGATTTCCATGAAGCCGCTGCGCGGCACCGCGCTGGTGGTGTTTCCGCCGGCGATGGTATTTATGGTGGTGGACAGCCTGTTCGGGGGTAACGGACGCTTCGTTACACGCTCCGAAGGCCGCGAGTTCACCAATACCGAACAGCGCGTGATCCAGCGCATCCTGGATCTCGCCATTAACGCTTACCAGGATTCCTGGCGCTCGGTGTACCCGCTGGAAATATCCTACCTGCGTTCGGAGCTGCAGGCGCGATTCGCCAACATTACCAATTCCCCCAACGAAATCATCGTTACCACCACCTTCCACCTGGAAGTGGGCAATTTATCTGAGCGATTCCAGATCTGCATGCCCTACTCGATGATCGAGCCGCTGAGGGATCGCCTGGCTAACCCGGTGGTGGACGGCCGCGATCCCGGTGACCAGACCTGGAACCGGCGCATGGCAGGGGAAATTCGCCAGTCGGAAGTCGAACTGGTAGCCGAGTTTGCCAATATACCCAGCCGCATCGGCCGGGTTCTGGCGCTCAAGCCAGGCGATGTATTGCCGATCGAACTGCCCACTGCAGTCACGGCCCGAGTAGACGGCGTGCCGGTTCTGGAATGTGAATACGGCAGCCGCAACGGACAGAGCGCCCTGCGGGTGAACCGGGTAATCGAGCGTACCGCGCCGCGGCCAACCTCTCTCACCAGCAATTTCAACGCGGGCCTCGCCCCGCAACGCGAGGAATCTGAAGCATGAGCGACAGCGACGCTATTGATAGCAAGACCGAACAACAGAGCGGCGAAGATAGCTGGGCCGCAGCCATGGCCGAACAGTTTACCGATAACGCCGGCGACGCCTGGTCTGACGCGCTGGCGGAACAGGAGAGCGCCGAGAGTGCGCCGCGCAGCGCCGCAGACCAGGTATTCAAGCCCCTGGAAAACAGCGCAACCACCGGCGCCGCCCGCGATCTGGAAATGGTGATGGATATTCCGGTAAAACTCAGCGTTGAGCTGGGGCGAACCCGGATTACGATCAAGCAGCTGCTGGAACTCGCACAGGGATCAGTGGTGGAACTGGATGGGCTGGCCGGAGAGCCGATGGATATCCTGATTAACGGCTACCTGGTTGCCCAGGGTGAAGTGGTGGTGATCGAAGACAAATACGGCATCCGTATTACTGAAATCGTCACACCGCAGGAACGCATTCACAAACTGAACCGATGAATCCTGCAAGCGCCACTGGCGGCGAATCCGTAATCGGCCTCGCAATGCTGGGCAAGGTGGCCGGCGTTCTGCTGGCGCTGATCGCCCTGATCCTGCTGTGCGCCTGGTTGGCCCGCCGCCTGGCCCCGGGCCTGGCGCAGGCCAATGGCGGCCCGCAATTGAATATTGTGGCCAGCAAGGCGCTCGGCACACGGGAGAAAGTGGTGGTACTGCAGGTTGAGGACCAGTGGCTGCTGCTCGGCGTGGGCGGCGGACAGATCAATCACCTGCATACGTTGCCGGCAAGAACGCCCACAGAAAAAGGCACGGCCGCTGCAACGAATACAGGCAGCTTCGCCGAACGCTTCGCACGCGCATTGGGGCAGAACCTGGGCGGGCGGGGGAAGCAGACTTGAGCATCAGTAAAACAGTCTTGAGTGCGCTACTGCCCGCGGTATTTTTCCTAACCCTGCCTGCGCTCGGCTGGGCCCAGGACCTGACCGGCCTGATCAGCCAGCCCACAGCGGACGGCGGCCAGCAGTGGTCGATCAAGCTGCAAACGCTGCTGCTGCTCACCAGTCTTGCATTCCTGCCGGCAATTCTGCTGATGATGACCTGCTTTACCCGCATCATCATCGTGCTCGGTCTGTTGCGCACCGCCATGGGAACCCAGGCAGCGCCGCCTAACCAGGTGTTGCTGGGAATTACCCTGTTCCTGACGTTTTTTGTGATGTCGCCGGTATTCGAGAAAATCTACGACGATGCCTGGCAACCGTTAACCCGGGATGAAATCCAGTTTGAAGAGTTTCTCCTGCGCGGCAGTGAGCCACTGAAAAGTTTTATGTTGGCGCAAACCCGCGAGCCAGACATCGCACTGTTTGCAAAGCTGGCAAATACAGGGCCGATGCAAGGACCGGAGGCAGTGCCCATGCGGGTACTGGTGCCGGCGTTTGTAACCAGTGAATTAAAGACCGCTTTCCAGATTGGTTTCACGATTTTTATTCCGTTCCTGATTATTGATCTGGTTGTCGCCAGCGTACTGATGGCTCTGGGGATGATGATGGTCCCCCCGGCCACGATTTCCCTGCCGTTTAAATTGATGCTGTTTGTATTGGTGGATGGCTGGCAGTTGTTGATTGGGTCGTTGGCGCAGAGTTTCTATCCCTAGCGTCAGCCAACTTAACGGATGCTCGAAAATTACTGATCAGGGCTAGTTTATTTTTCAGAGTTTCATGTGAAGGGACTGATACCGGGTGTAGCCTTGTGAGACCTTCCGCGAGAGGGACCTCGCGGAAGAGCCCCCAGGGATGGGTTTACGGCGTGTCTCACAAGGCTACACCCGGTAGCAGTTCCGCCACGTTACGCCCCACTGGCACCCGCACATCAAATACCGGTACTTTTTCAAAAAAATAGACCTATTATGACTCCAGAAACCGTAATGAATCTCGCCTATCAGGCAATGCTGGTTGCCTTAACCCTAGGCGCACCGATGTTGCTGACCGCACTGTTTGTGGGTTTGCTGGTGAGCCTGTTTCAGGCGGCCACCCAGATCAATGAAATGACGCTGTCATTTATCCCGAAAATTCTCGCAGTGTTTGCGGTTCTGGTGATTGCCGGCCCGTTTCTGCTGGGGCTGATAACTGACTTTACCCGCACGCTGTTCCAGAATATTCCATTAATGATTTCGTGATCGACACAACCTGTTCATGATCGACGTCACTTACGCACAGCTGCACGCATGGCTCGTGGCCTTTCTCTGGCCCTTTGTGCGCCTCATCGGATTCTTTATGGCCGCGCCACTGCTCGGTCATAAGTCGGCACCTACGCGGATAAAAATCGGTCTCGCGGCATTGATCACCTTTGCCATCGCACCCGGCCTGCCACTGTTACCTTCGGTACCCGTCTGGTCCTGGGCCGGGCTCGGGATCATAATCGAGCAGACATTGATTGGCGCCGCCATCGGGCTGGTACTGCGGGTGATGTTTTCAGTCGTGCAGGCGGCGGGGGATTTCATTGGCCTGCAGATGGGCCTGGCATTCGCCACGTTCGTAACACCAGACGGGGTCAACACCATGGTTCTGTCGCGCTTCCTGCATCTCGTCACAATGATGGTGTTTCTTGCCGTGGATGGGCACCTGGTGGTGATCGATACGCTGGCCGGCAGTTTTCAGACACTGCCGATTGGCTATAGTGGCCTGAATCCCGCGGGATTTGAAATGCTTGCGCGATTTGGCGGGACGATTTTTTCTTCCGGACTGCTGCTGGCACTGCCGATGGTGGCGGCGCTCCTGATCGTCAACCTCTCCCTCGGAATCCTCAACCGCTCGGCGCCACAGCTGACGGTATTTTCCATTGGCTTCCCGGTGTCACTCACCTTTGGCCTATTCTTGCTCACCGTGTTGATGACCGACCTTGGTCGTTTCCTGCAGCTGCTATTTGAGCAGGGCCTGACCACCATCGTGCAGCTTGTCGCCGCACTCAACCCGCCCTGATCGTATTTCCGCAGGAGCTTGCTTGCAGGTGATTGGTTGACCACACAACTTCTTTCGCCTGCAAGAAGCCTCCGGCATCGAGTGACTCACACTGTTACATGCGATCAAACAGCGTCATGCCTTTGATATCGATAAACGCCTGTTGCGCCGCCTGCAGACCGACCTGGCGCAGGCTGTATTCGGCAATCGCAGATACGTAATTCAGATCCACCAAACCGGAAAGTTTCTCCTCATAGTTCAGGCTGCGATTACTCGCAACAGCATCCACCACATCCAGCTCGTTGATACGCGAACCCACAGAGGCGCGGGTAGTCAGCACATTATCGAGGCTGTTGTCGAATTCGCGCAGTACACTGCTCATGGTGTTTTTTCGCGCGGCTCTTTGAGCCTCACTGCCAGCGGGCTGCTCCAGAGCCGCGATGGCCTTTTCAAAAGTTTTGAACAGATCCGTGTTCAGGTTTTCCGCCTTGTCCATGCGGATACTGTCGCCATCCTCCGGGATCCCATCGAGGGTCATGGACAGGCCACCAAAGCGGATTGCCTGCCCGGATTCATACGCCTGTGGCGTGCCGCCGTTTACCGAGTAGGTCGCTACACCTGCCGCAACGGAGAAGGTGATATCGAAAGCGCCGCCGTAGGCAGGGTCGGCCTCATTGACAACCTGGGGGCCTTTGAAGGTTACACTGCCCTGATTGCCGCTATCGGCCTCCGCCACATATCCCGCGCCGCCGTGCACACTGCGAAAAATTGCATCGCCGTTATCGGCTACCGGCATCAGGCGCGAAGCGTCTACACGCACTTCACGCCGGTTGTTATCGCCAACGTATTCCACATTGCCGCTCGCGTCGCGCACGAAAGGCGCACTGCTGTCCTTGTAACCACCAAACAGATAGCGGCCGTTGCCATCAGTGGCGTTGGCCTGGCCGATAACCGTTTCGTAAATACCACGCAGTTCACTGGCAACGGATGCGCGGTCCGCGTCACTCAGGGTATCGCTGGAAGCCTGCACGATCAGTGTACGGGCGCTACCGATGGCATCGCTTACGCTGTTTAATATGCTCTCTTCCTGTGCAAGGGCATTGCGCGCGCTGGTGCGCGCGTCAGCGTACTGGCTGTTGATCGCCAGGGCCTGGGAAACCTGCACAGCCTGTGATGCGGCCTGCGGATCATCGGACGGGTTGACCACACGACGGCCGGTGGCGATCTGCTGGCTCACCTGCATCAGGCTGCCCTGCTGGCGGTTCAACGAACTCATGCTCTGTTCAAAAATAGTGAGCGTGCTGATACGCATGGTATTGCCTCTTAAAATTTCGCGCTTACTGTCGGCTCAACTGGCCGAGCACTGGGTTCTATACAGGTGACGCTGATCACCGCAGGCCGAGAATTTCATCCAGCACCGTGGATGCGGTCTGGATCACTTTGGCGTTGGCCTGGTAAAACTGCTGATACCGGATCAGGTTTGCGGCTTCTTCGTCCAGGTTTACCCCGGATTCCGACTGTTGCAGCGCGTACAGCTGCTCACTTAATCCCTGGCGGGCATCGAGGTTTACCTGCGCAATGTTGGAGCTACTGCCCACATCACTCACCATGATCGCGTAAGCACCGTTAAAGGTAGAGCTACCACCCACCAGGTTCTGTTGTTGCAACTGCTGCAGCGCCAGGGCGTTTTCGTTATCACCACTGCTGCCACTGACACCCGCGGCAATCGCATCGGTATCGCGAATTATGTTTTCCATTGCCCCGGCCGCGCCGCGCACCGGCTGCAGTTGGTAGCGATCGCCATCAGCCAGTGCCGTGGGATCGTCTACCTGAATCACTACACCGCCGAAAACCAGCTCACCATTGGCGTCCAGCGTTGCGGTAAAGCGCTCGCCACTGTCGAGGCGTGTTACCTGGAATTCGCCAGCAGCGGCGTCGCTGACTTTCAACTCGTAGTCGCTGGCGACCAATGCATTGAGATCACCAAAGGAGGCACTCAGTTCGGCAGCGCCGCTGTTGTTGGCATTGCTCAGGGTGCGCGGTTCGGCGAGGGGAAACATGTCGCCGCCAGCCAGGCCGTTAAGATCGAAGCCCTTACCGTGCTGTTCGTTGATCGCACTCGAGAGTGATACTGCCAGCTGTCCGAGCTGGTTCTGGGTTTTGTCGAGGGCTTCACTGCGGAAGCTGAGCAAGCCACCGAGTGAGCCGCCGCTAATGGCCTTATTTTTCAGCTCGATCGTGTTGCCGGCTGAATCGTGATAGGCAACGGCAGTACGCGCGGGGTCGCCAGAGCTGGCAATGGCTTCCAGCTCAAAGCTGCGGCTGCCAGCGACAATCGGTTGGCCGTTGCCGATCGACAGGTTGTAGGTGCCGCTTTCCTGTACCGAGAGTTCCACATCCACGCGGGTACTCAGATCTGCTACCAGCTGGTCGCGCTGGTTGAGCAGGCTGTTGGGGGCTTCACCGTGTTTCGCCTTGGCCAGGGCAATTTCCCGGTTCAGGTTGGCAATCTGTGAGGCGGTATTGTTGATCTGGGTGATTTCTTCGCGCACCTGTTGGTTGATACCGTCCTGCATATCATTCAGGTACTCATCGAACGCGCGGAACTGGGCGCTCAATGTATCTGCCGCGCCAATCACACCCTGGCGCGCCGCGGGGTCGGAAGGGGCACTCACCAGATCTTCAAAGGAGGCAAAGAAATCCTGCATCAGCGGTGCCAGGCCCGCATCCCGATCCGCCAACAGGTTGTCGATCTGGGTGACCTGGGTAACGTAACTGCTGAGTGCGCTGGTTTCGCTATTGGCGCGATTCAATTGCCCTGCGACAAACGCATCGAACTGTCGCTGAATATCTTCCACGGTAACGCCGCCGGATCCGTTGCGTTCAGACAACAGCGTCAGCTCGCGGTTGTAACCCGGCGTGTAAACGTTACTGATATTGTTACTGGTGGTATTGAGGGCATTCTGCGCGGCGTTGAGGCCGCTGAGGCCAATTGAAAAAATACTCATGCTTGTGATTCCGTGTCACCGTTATTCCGGTTATCGGCGCGGAGCCCTGAGCCTTGAGCCGTGATAGCCGGATAAAATTATTTACTCGGATGTTTCGCCAGTACTACGCTGCGACAGCTGGCTCACCAGTTGCTCGGCAAGGCCCAGGCCGCGACCGGCAAGGTGGGTGGAGAGCTGCTGGTCGTACATGGACTCATAGAAGCGGGTTGCCGAACTGTCTACCAGGCCCGAGCGCGGTACCGCATCGCGCATGCTCTGCATGACCTGATGCAGAAACAGCGCTTCGAACTGTTCCGCTGCACCCTGCAACTGTTCCCCTTGATCACGCCCTTTTTTCAGGCTGTTCAGGCCCTGAACGTCCAGGGCAAAACGCGCGCGGGTATCGACAGGATCCATCAGATAATCTCCAGTTCTGCGCGCAGTGCGCCGGCGACTTTCAATGCTTCGAGAATGGTCATCAGATCGGCTGGCGTTGCCCCCAGGGCATTGAGTGCATCCACCACTTCCAGCAGGTTCGCACCTTCCACAAATTTCAATGTGCCCGCCTGCTGGCGCACGGTGATATCGCTGTCTGGCACGACGACGGTTTCGCCACTGCTGAACGGTGCCGGCTGGCTGACCCCAAAGGCGGTGTCGATCACTATCGATAGATTGCCGTGTGCTACTGCAGCTGCGCCCAGCGTCACCTGCCCGTTCAGCACCACCGCGCCGCTGCGGGCATTGAGTACCACGCGTGCCGGTGGCGCCTGGGGCGTAACATCGATGGATTGCACGCGGGCAATAAAACGCACGCGTTCATTGTCGTTAACCGGACTCTGCATCCGGATCAATCCGGCATCCACTGCACCGGCAACGCCACTGCCGAACGCGCGATTAATCGCATCGACTACCCGCTCGGCAGTACCAAAGTCCGCCTCGCGCAGCTGCAGGTCGAGATAGCCACCGGCACCGAGGGCTACGGCTACTTCCCGCTCCACCAACGCACCGCCACTGATACGCCCTCCGGCCTGCTGGTTGACCTGGACACTGGATCCGCCAGATTCTGCACCGGCACCACCCACCAGCAAGTTGCCCTGGGCGACCGCGTAGGTGCGCCCGTCCAAGCCCTTGAGCGGCGTCATCAGCAGCGTGCCGCCGCGCAGGCTGCGGGCATTGCCAATGGAAGAAACCACCACGTCCAGGCGCTGTCCCGGGCGCGCAAAGGCCGGCAGTTGTGCAGTGACCATCACACCCGCCACATTGCGCAGTTGCATGTTGGTTCCGGCGGGAATAGTGATACCAAGCTGGGAAAACATATTCGTGAGGCTTTGGGTGGTGAACGGCGTTTGCATGGTCTGGTCGCCGCTGCCGTCCAGCCCGACCACCAGGCCATAGCCCACCAGCTGGTTGTCGCGCACGCCGGCAAAATCTGCCAGTTCGCGTATCGGGGTCGCCTTGGCGAGAACGCTGGCAAAGGTGCTTATGGCGACTACTGCCAATGGCAGCAGCGACCGGCTCGAGAAAAATTGTCCCATGGGGTTTCCGCGGTCCGAAGATAAAAGTCAGTAAGGAGAGAGATTCAGCAGCAGGCGCTGCAGCCAGCCCATGGTCTGGGCTTCGTTAATGTAGCCATCCCCCACGTATTCGATGCGCGCATCCGCCACCTGGGTCGAAAGCACCGAGTTGTCGCCAGCGATTTCCCGCGGATCCACAATGCCAGAGAAGCGAATGAATTCCGTACCCTGGTTGATACGGATCTGCTTCTCACCACGCACACGCAGGTTGCGGTTGGGCAATACCTCAAGCACGGTGACCGTCAAAGTGCCGGAAAAGGTATTGCGCGCTTTGGCTCCGCCGCCGCCTTCAAAATTGCTGCTGCCGGTTACATCCAGTCCGTAATCAGCAAGTTTTTCCAGACCGATGGGCACTGTGTCGGCGGTAAAGGTGGTGCCACCTTCACGATCCGCATTAACCTCCGCACTTTTCGAGGCGCTCACTTGCTCGTTAAATACTACGGTGAGCAGGTCACCGCTCATGCGCGGGCGATAGTCTTCGAACAACGGTCGGTAGCCGGACTCCGGCTGGAAGATGGCACCGTTAGCGCGCGGCGCCGGTGGCATTGGGATTTCCACCCACTCCGGCTCCCCCGCCAGCGAGCGCTGTGGCAATTGCGCACAGCCCCCGGCCAGCAGGGAAATAGCGAGGCAGGAAGCCAAAGCAACCCGCGTCATGGCCATCACAGCTGCGCCAGGCGCGAGAGCATCTCGTCGGATGTCTGCACCGCTTTGCTGTTGATCTCGTAGGCACGCTGGGTCTGGATCATGCTGACCATTTCCTCCACCACATTGACGTTGGAAGTTTCCACATAAGACTGGTACAGGCTGCCGGCACCGTTCATGCCCGGGATGCTTTCACTGCGCATACCGGAAGCGCTGGTTTCCAGATACAGGTTTTCGCCGATGGCCTGCAGGCCAGCGGGATTGACGAAGGTGGACAAGGTCAGCTGCCCCACCTCCACGCTCTGGGTATTGCCCGGCTCGGTGATCGATACCAGACCGTCTTTGCCTACCGTCACTGAGAGGGCGTTGTCCGGAATGATGACCGCCGGCTCCAGCGGGTAGCCACTCGCGGTAACCATCTGCGCGTTCTGATCCAACTGGAAGCTGCCATCGCGGGTAAATGCAGTGCTGCCATCGGGCATGCGTACCTGGAAAAAACCTTTGCCGTTAATGGCCAGGTCGCGGGAATTGCCCGTATTTTCCAAACCGCCCTGCGAATGCAGGCGCTCGGTGGCGACCGGGCGCACACCACTGCCCACCTGCATGCCGGATGGCAAGGTGTTCTGGATGTCGTTGCGCGCACCGGGCTGGCGCATGTTCTGATACAACAGATCTTCAAACACCGCGCGGGATTTTTTAAATCCATTGGTGCTGACGTTCGCCAGGTTGTTGGCGATCACGTCCATTTTCACCTGCTGGGATTCGAGGCCGGTTTTGGCGGTCCACAGGGATTTAATCATGATGCTTTCTCAAATTGGCTCTTGTTAATCCAGTGACAGCAGGCTGTCTGCCTTGCGGCCATTTTCATCGGCACTTTCGATCACTTTGAACTGCATGTCGTAACGGCGCGCGTTGTCGATCATCGCCACCATGGACTCCACCGGGCTGACGTTACTCCCTTCCAGGGAGCCGCTGACCAGACGCGCCTGCTCATCCTGTGGCAAAGGCGCCGCAGTGCCTGTGGCACCGTCGAAGCTGCGAAACAATCCATCGTTACCGCGCAGCAGTTCTGCGTCGCCGCCGCTGACCAGTTTCAGGCGCGCAACCTGCACCAGCGCTTCGGGATCCTCCCCGGCGCCAATGGCACTGATGGTGCCGTCGGCACCCATGGACAGAGCGGCACCCAGCGGCACCACGACCGGGCCGTTTTCGCCCAGTACCGGGCGGCCGCCACTGGTCAGCATGCCGGTGGCATCCACCTGCAAATCGCCGCGGCGGGTATAGGCTTCACCGCCATCGGCGGCCTGCACTGCGAGCCAGGCATCCCCCTGCAGGGCGACGTCGAGATCGCGCCCAGTGGCATTGACTGGCCCGGCACGGAAGTCGGCACCCGGGGTGGACGCCACCACCGAGGTGCGCGTGGCCAGTTGCCCGTCGCCCTGTACCGGCACTGCGCGCAGTGCGTGGAGCTGCGCGCGAAAGCCGGATGTGGTGGCGTTGGCAAGGTTGTTGCTCACCACCGACTGCTGCTCCATGCTCTGGCGCGCGCCGCTCATGGCGGTGTACAGAATGCGATCCATAGTGTTTTTCCGTTCGTTTTACTTAGTCACTCGCTGCAAGCGCCAGGGCTTAGCGCAGGTTCACTGCAGCCTGCAGCACTTCGTCCTGTACCTTGATGGTCTGGGTGTTGGCCTGGTAGTTGCGCTGGGCCACGATCAAATCCACCAGCTCGCGGGTCAGGTCCACGTTGGAGGTTTCCACCGCACCGGATTCCAGAGTGCCGAACTGCCCCACGCCGGCAAGGCCAAGCAGAGGCTGGCCGGACGCACCGGTTTCTACCCATACGTTGTCACCGTTCGGCGACAGGCCTTCCGGGTTGCGGAAGTTGGCCAGGGCAATCACACCCAGCACCTGGCTTTTCTCGTTGGCGTAGTTGCCAATCAGGGTGCCGTCGTCGTCAAACGTGATACCTACCAGAGCGCCGGCGGCGTAGCCGTTCTGATCGAGCGAGTTCAAGGCAAAGTCGTTGCCGAACTGGGTGGTGCCGTCAAAGCGCACATCAAAACTCAGCACGTCGGCACCGCCACCCGGGGTGAAGCTGTACAGGGGGAACGTACTGGATGGCTCGTTGAGGCTGCCGTTGTTGTCGAATACCAGCTCACCCACGTTGGCGGTATCCGCATTGCCATCCACGGCCACGCGCACTTCCCAGACATTGTCTGCGGTCTTGGTGAAGTAGGTGGTCATGGTGTGCTGGATACCGAGGGAGTCGTACACGGTACCGGTGTTGGCGTAGGAGTAGCTGTCGCTGTCGGTGGTATCGAATGGGAAAAGTGCGCGATCGATTGCATCCACTGCAGCATCCATGTTCATGGACGCTTCCACACGACTGGTGGCAGTAGCATTCATCGCGCCGGCCGGCACGCGCAGGTCTGTGGGCTGGCCACCGGTGCCGACGCCGGCGGGAAAGCCGGTGAGGCGCGCGCCCTGGGCGTTCTGGAGGTAACCATCAGCGGTGAGTGTCAGCTGGCCGTTGCGGGAATAAACCACCTCACCGGCCTGGGTAAAGCGGAAAAATCCGTTGCCATTGATACCCAGGTCGAGGCTGCGTCCGGTAGCCTCCAGGGTGCCGTTGGAAAAATCCTGCAATACGGCAGCCACACGGGTGCCCTGGCCTGCGAGCGCGCCGGTATAGACGTCCGCGAATTGCACACTGGAGCCCTTGTAGCCCACGGTCTGCGAGTTGGCGATATTGTTGCCGACCACATCGAGGTTAATGGCGGCGGCGTTGAGACCGCTGAGAGCCTGTGAAAAACCCATAATCTTGTCCTGAACGTGTAATTGAAATAAATCCGGGAATTAAAGAATCTGGCGAATCTCGCCGAGATCCACCGGTTCGCTAATACCGCCGAGATCAAGCACTGGCGCCCCATTTCCATTGAGGCTGACACCGCTGACCAGTGCGTAATTCAGCGTGGTGGCCACAATGGAATCACCACCGGCTGTCGCGCTGACCGACACGCTATAGGCGCCTTCCGGGGCCACGGAACCATCATTGGTGGTGCCATCCCAGGTAAAGGACTCAACGCCGGCATCCATGGAGAAGGGCTCGAAGGTACGTACCACTTCGCCCACGGCATTGCGGATGGTGATGCGCACTTCATCCGCCGCTTGCGGCACCTCGACACCAAACGGCGTAGTGGCACCTTCTTCACCGACCAGTACGCGTTCACCTTCCACCAATACCCCTTTGCCAATCATGTCGGCTGCCTGCAGCACCTGGCTGGTATCCAGCTGGCCGTTGATGCCGGCCAGGGTATCGTTGAGACTTTCAATTCCGCTGACGGTATTGATCTGGGCCAGCTGCGAGGTCATCTCGGCATTTTCCATCGGATTCATCGGATCCTGGTTTTGCAGCTGGGCTACGAGCAGGGTCATAAAGCTGTCCTGCAAATCTGCACTCTGACTCGTGGTGGTCGCCGAGGTGTTCAGCGCACTGCGCACGCTGCTATCAATGACATTGCCTACCGTCATCAACTTTCTCCCAGCGTGAGGGTTTTCATCATCAGCTGTTTGCTCGTATTCATCACTTCAACGTTGGCCTGGTAAGAACGCGATGCGGCAATCATGTCGACCATCTCATTCACCGGTTCCACGTTCGGCATATTCACGTATCCCGCCTCATCTGCCAGGGGGTGCTCGGGACGGAACTCCCGGCGCAGGGGCGAAGCATCTTCTACAACACCGCGAACGCGCACACCGCCAATATCGCTACCATCCTGCTCGCGCGCCTCGAAAATCAGGTGCTTGGCCCGATAGGCTTCACCATCCGGCCCAGCCACACTGTCTGCATTGGCAAGATTGCTCGCGGTGACATTCATCCGCTGCCCCTGCGCCGCCATCGCGGAACCGGAAATTTCAAAAATTGAAAACATCGACATTTGCACTCCTGGTGGTTTATTCCGGCTGCATGGCCGATTTGAGGCCGCGAATGCGACTATTGAGGAGGGTCAACGCGGTTTGGTAACGCACGGCGTTATCCGCAAAGCGGGTGCGCTCAACATCCATATTGACGGTGTTGCCATCGAGGCTCGGCTGATCAGGTACCCGGTAGAGTAAATCGGTCCGACTAGTGACGCGGCTGCGCACAGCCAAGTGCTGCGACGACGTGGTGGAAAGCAGCAAACCTTTTTCCGCGCTGCTATGCCCAGTGGCTTGTGCCAGCGCGCGGGAAAATTCAAAATCCCGCGCTTTGAAATTTGGTGTGTCCGCATTGGCAATATTATTTGCCAGTACTTGCTGGCGCTGGTTGCGCAAGCCGAGCGCTTCCCGATCAAAATTGAGGGCGGCGGCGAGTCGATCGATCATGCCGTTTCTCCCGGTGTTATTTTTACGGAATGCAGACTACCGATACCGACTCAATCACAAATTCAAAAATAAGCACCGGTTTTACCCCCATTTCCTCCGTTCGTAAAAAAACGGCGTCCGTAAAATGCCGTCGTAAACCCGCAGACCGACCCGGTGCCCTGTAACACCATGCTTCGTATATTTTTTGCTGTTGCTCTGCTGCTGGCACTCAGTACAAACCTCAAGGCGGCGAATAGCAGCCACGCGATAACCGAAGCCGTGCAGCAATTTCTGGCGCAGCGCAGCCGCCACCTGGGCGAACGGGTGGAAGTCGATATTCAAGACACCGCGCACTGGCCTGACTGCCACAAACCCCAGCCTTTCCTGCCCGGTAATGGTCAAGCGCAATGGGGCCGTGTGACGGTGGGTGTGCAGTGCGGCAATGACCTGCACCCGCGCTATTTGCAAGCGCAGGTACGCGTCTTTGGTGATTACTGGGTAACAAAGGAAAAGGTGTTGGCAGGCACCGAGATCACTGCAGCACTGCTGCGCCGGATGCAGGGCGAGATCAGCGCATTGCCCCGTGGCACGCTCAGCAACACGGCCGAGATCCTGGGCCAGGTCGCCAGCCGCCCGCTGCGCGCCGGCAGCACACTGCAACGACACCAATTGAAACCGCGCCCACTGGTAAAACGGCGGCAGACCGTAAGCCTGGTGGCCAGCGGGCAGGGATTTCGCATTGTGCGCGAGGGCCGCGCCCTCGATGAAGGCGGCCTTGGTACCAGGGTGCGGGTACGCCTCCCGGACAGACAGGTCATTTCCGGCCACGTCAGCGCCCCGGGTGAAGTCAGCGTGAACGCCACTTCCGGTACTTGAACCCGGAGACGCCCCAAAATGTGAACCTTGTCACACAAATAAGTTAAAGTCCGCTCTTCAGGCGCCGATAGAGCGTAGGAAGAACAACGGAGACAGCAGCTTGAAAATCCAGAATGTTACCCAGTTGGCGCAAGCCAACCAGCTGCGTGAAAAGCCGGCCAGCGGAAAGGCCGAGCAGGCGACACAGGCCAGCGCAGCGCACTCAATCCAGAATACCAGCCAATTGCACCAGACCGGCGCCGACACCGGCCAGGACATCGATACCCTGCGCGTGGAAGAGCTGCGCGAGGCAATTGCGTCCGGCAAGTTTGAGATCCGCGCAGACCGGATTGCCGAGGGCCTGATCGCAAGCCTGCAGGAAGATGCACCGCCGGAAGCGTTATGAGCCTGGCACATTTCCTTCAACAGCACCGCGGTCGGCTGGAAGATCTCGCGCAGCTATTGCGCGAGGAACGCCAGCAGTTGAGCGCGGGCGAAATCAATGGAGCGTGCCTGGCGGATCTCGCCAAGCGCAAACAGCACAGCCTGGAAGCGATCAATCACTTCGAACAGCAGCGTCGCCAGACACTGCATCGGCTGGGCTACAAGGATGACCGCAGCGGTGATGTAGATGCCGCTCAGGATGCCGGTTGTCTCGAACAGTGGCACAGTCTTCTCGCGCTCGCGCATGAAGCGGCGGAACTGAACCGCACCAATGGCACAATGATAGGAATCCGTACCGAGAGCAATCAGCGGCTGCTGAATGCATTGCAGGAAGCAGCGGGCAAAGGACTTTACGGCCCTGATGGCCGGGCCCGAAACCACACCGGCAAGGTCAACTCCCGAGCCTGACTAGCAGCGGCGTACACATGCTGCTGCGCTTTCGAATATCACTAAGGAGTCCACAGCGTGACACCAGTTGGTCAAGCAATGAGTGACGACACCCTGGACGTACTGCTGGCCTGCCGGCCGGTATACACCCGCAATCAGGATGTCGCCGCTTTTGAACTACTTCTGCAGGGCGAGCGCGGCAACAAAAGCGCCACCCTGAAAGAACTGGAAACCAGCAGCCCGATCATCCTCGGCAACTACAACCAGGTTTACCAGCAAGGGAAAACCAAGCGGGTACCGGGCTTCCTAAAAATCACCGACGATGTGATTTTCGCCACCGTGCTGCCGGATCTGCCACAGAAGCACTACATACTGGAAGTGGGCGACGACGTACTGCTCACCTCAGAGCGGGTGGAACGCCTGCGGGACATGGCCAAACGGGGCTACCGCATCGCGCTGTCGAGTTACGATCCGGAAGATACCGAGCTGGATGCAATGCTGGACGTTGCTCACATCGTCAAGCTCGATACCCGCACCATGAACGACGACCAACTGCGGGCTGCAGTAAACAAGCTGCGTGCGCATGGCGTGGAAACCCTGGCCGACAACCTGGACACCAAGGCTCGCTTCACCGCCTGCCTGGAACTCGGGTTTACCTACTACCAGGGCGACTTCCTCAGTGCTCCGGAGCCGGTGAAAGGCAAAAAGATCAGTGGCAACAAAGTCCTGCTACTGGAGCTGCTGAGCGAACTACAGAACCCCGCCGCATCCCCGCTCAAACTGGAAGAAATCGCACTTCGCGATGCCAAGCTGACCTACCGTATCCTCAAGCTGGTGAATTCTGCCGCGGTAAGCCTGCACCGGGAGGTGAACTCCATTTCCCACGCCATCGGCCTGCTGGGCATGAAAGAGATCCAGCGCTGGGCAAGCCTGTTCCTGATCGAGGGGGAACGTGGCAAACCGGAGGAGCTCACGCGCAAAATGCTGGTGCGCGGCCGTATGTGTGAAGTTCTCGCAGAGGTGTGCGGCAACCGCAATGCCAGCGATAGCTTCATCGTTGGCTTGCTGTCCCTGCTCGACGCGATAATGGATATCTCCATGGCAGAGCTTATGCAGCAGGTTCCCCTGAACCAGGACGTAAAAAATGCCCTGCTCACACGCGCCGGCGATCTCGGGCAAATCCTGAACGAAGTCGAACTGTATGAAAACGGCGCATTCTCCCAACTGAAACTGGTCGGCAGCTTGCCCATTTACGAGACGGCCTACCGGCACAGCGTAGCCTGGGCACGCCAGGCACAGCAGGCCCTAACCGGCGAAGATTAAAAAGACCTGAATCCTCTCACCCCAGTGGTTAACCCGCTCTGGATATTCCAGGCGGGTTTATCCTGCCCTTACGCTAAAGTCCCGAATGTTCCCGCCGATAAATTCCCCTGTGGGCATTTTTTTGCCCGCCGCCCAAGAAGCTAATTATTAAATCGGGAACCAACAATGAAAGCTTTACATTTTGCCCTGGCCCTGCCGCTACTGGCAGCGAGCCTGTCCGTCGATGCCGCACCGCGCCTTACCGGTGTGAAGCAGCAGGGCGTGTCTGACCAGTACGAAATCATCCTCACAAAGCACACCATTAAAAATATTCGCTACCCGAAACGGGCCCAGGTAAAGGGTTGGGAAGGCGATGTGCTGTTGCAAATCAGCATCAACCAGCACGGCGAGGTGCAGGATATTCAGGTTGTGGAGGAATCAAGCTACTCCAGCCTGAACCGCGAAGCCCTGCGCAGTGTGGAACGCGCCAACCCATACCCCGCCATCCCCGCGTCGCTGGGCACCGACAAGTACAGTTTCACCGTACCAATCAGCTTCAAGCTCGCAGGCTGATCTGAAAAAAAGGGCGGCCAACTGGCCGCCTCGCACTATTTTCGGCCCGGTGAATATCTATCCGCCTCGCTAAAAGAGCGAAACATCATTCTGCGTTCACTTGGCCAGCCAATGTTCGTATTCCAGTCGGGATTCCCCGGCGCTCTCGGCTAAAGTCTCAACCCGTTCCGCCGATAACTCCACTACCGGGCGACCAGCCTGCGTCCACTGCGCCACAATGCCAATCATTAAATAGGGAACAGACAATGAAAGCTTTACATTTAGCCCTGGCACTGCCGTTAATAGCGGCGAGCCTATCCATCGACGCCGCACCGCGCGTCACCGGTGTGAAGCAACAGAGCGCCGCAGACCACTATGAAGCCACCATTACCCGCCATACACTGAAAAATATCCGCTACCCGCGGCGCGCAAGGGCAGAGGGCTGGGAAGGCGAGGTGCGTCTGCGTATCAGCCTCAACAAGAACGGCGAGGTAAAGGACATTCAGGTAGTGGAAGAATCCAGCTACTCCAGCCTTAACCGCGAAGCCCTGCGCAGTGTTGAACGTTCAAACCCATATCCTGCAATACCGTCGGCTCTGGGTGCCGACGATTACAGCGTTACCGTACCGATTTACTTTAAACTCGAAGGCTGACCGGTTTGACGGCGGCTTTTTGGCCGCCGTCTTTGCTTTACCTGGTACCATTACATCAAAGTACGCTCTTTTAAATGCAGCCTGACTCGTTGTACTGTCAACCCGATATATCAGTTATTGCCGTACAAACAATCAACGGATCCGTTCAAACCATGAAAGAGATAGAGTTTTCAAAAGCACAGAAGGAGCTCATGGTCAGCAAACTAAAAGCGTACTTTAATGATGAGCTGAATCAGGATATCGGGGGATTTGAGGCTGAATTTTTTATAGATTTTATTGCGAAAGAGCTGGGGCCGTACTTCTACAATCGAGGCCTTTTCGATGCCCAGCAGGTTTTCCATGAAAAAATGGAAGAACTGGGCTACATCATACAGGAGCTCGAGAAACCGGAAGGATACTAGACTGGTTTCCTCTCGCCATTGTTGCTGCTTTCTGCTTATGCAGGCTGGCGGTGGATTCATGGTTATCCATTACCAAGCCGGGCCCGCAGGCGCTTCACTGCCTGACTGTGCAACTGGCAGACCCGCGACTCGGTAACCCCAAGCACCACGCCAATCTCTTTCAGGTTCAGTTCTTCCTGGTAGTAGAGCGCCATCAATAGCCTTTCACGCTCTGGCAACGCCTCGATCGCGGCTATGAGACCTGCACGCTGCTGCTCATCCAGTAGCGCAGCAAATGGCGAAGGAGGAGCACCGGGCCCGGCTTCGGGCTCACCGCTCTCTTCAACCACCTCCTCAAATGCGAGCAGGTTCCCACTATTCGTATCGCTCAACAGCTGGTGGTACTCACTGAGGGAAACGCCCATTTCCGCTGCGACCTCCCGCTCCTCCGCAGGGCGGCCCAGGCGCTGCTCCAACCGGCGCAGCGCCTCTTCGAGCTGCCGGGCATTGCGCCGCACGCTGCGCGGCACCCAGTCGCGGGTGCGCAGCTCATCGATCATGGCACCGCGAATACGCTGATTGGCAAAGGTAGAAAAGGTTGCGCCGGCATTCGGATCAAAGCGTTGCAGCGCATCAAGCAGGCCGACGGTGCCGGCCTGGATCAGGTCATCAAGGTCAATACCGGCTGGCAGTTTGACCTGAAGTGAAAGGGCCTGCCGGCGCACAGCGGGAAGATGTTCTTCCAGCAGGCTATCCCGGTTGATGGTTCCCTGAGCTGTATACATTCGATTACCCGGTTTGCCCCTTTAGAGGCCTTTTTTCTTTTCGCGGAGCTCCGATGGGCCAAGGTGATATATAGCCACCGGTACCGAGTCCATTATTTGCCGTTGTTAAGAATTGAATGCGGGAAATAAGCGGAAATGATTGCGCCTATTCATCCGTTAACAGGTTTTCCCGAACCCGTTTTCTGGTTGACGAAAAACACTGCGGGGTTGCTGGCATAGCTCCACCGCCTGTTCCTGAAACGCCACCAGGGTTCATGCCCCGGCCACCATGCGGTCGCCGATGACATTGGTTATTCTCAGGATCCGGTCGTCCGGAATTTCCGCCTGCGACAGCACCGCGAGATGACGCAAACGGCGGCGCAGGAAATGGGCCAGCAGCGGCCGCAGGCCGTGACGTACAACCAACACCGGGGGATCGCCGGCGGTTTCCTGACGCTCGATGGCTGCCGAGGCCTGCGCCATCAAGGTATCGGCGAGACCAGGCTCCAGTGCACCGCCACCTTCCAGCGCCTGCGACAGTACCTGTTCAAGCTGGCCGTTTAATCCCATTACCCGCAGCTCTCCGGTTCCAGGAAACCATTGGTGGGCCAACACGCGGCCCAGGGCAAGACGTACTCTGGCGGTGAGCTCATGGATGTCACCCGGTTGCTCGCCCTGGTCTGCCAGGGTGTCGAGAATGGAGCGCAGATCGCGAATTGGAACATCCTCGTCCAGCAGGTTCTGCAGGATGCGCTGCAGCGTAGTGAGAGAAATCGTTTTCGGCACCACTTCTTCCACCAGACTTTTGTTTTCGCCAGACAGCTTATCCAGTAGCTGCTGCACTTCCTGCCGGCCAAGCATTTCTGCACAGTGGCGATGCAACAGGTGATTGAAGTGCGTCGCCACCACAGTGCTCGCATCCACCACGGTGTAGCCGTAAACCTGCGCCTGTTCGCGCTGCTCCTGCTCGATCCACACCGCGGGTAAACCAAATGCCGGTTCTTCGGTGACAGCCCCCTGCAATTCGCCACTAACCTGGCCCGGATTGATTGCGAGCCATTTCCCCGGATAGGCTTCGCCGCGGCCTACCTCGGCTCCTTTCAGGGTGATGACGTAGGTGTTGGGGCTGAGTTCCAGGTCATCGCGGATGTGTACAACCGGCGGCAGAAAACCGACGTCGCGGGCGAATTTCTTGCGCACACTTTTGATCCGCCCCAACAATTCGCCCTGCTGACGCTGATCCACCAGGGAGATCAAGCGATGCCCCACTTCCAGGCCGAGGGTGTCAATCAGTTCAACATCATCCCAGCTCGCTTCCGGTGCTTCCTGCGCAACCGGTGCTTCTGCCTCTATGTGTTCGCGCACAATTTGTTCTTCACGGCGCCGCCCCATAAGCCACGCGGTACCAGCCAGCGCTGCGGTGAACAGCAAAAAGACGAAGTTCGGCATGCCAGGCACCAGGCCGAGCAGTCCCATGACACCGGCCGCAAGGTAAAGTACCCGCGGGTTGGTGAGCAGCTGTCCAATCATCTGCTGGCCCACATCCTGATCGGTGTTCACGCGCGAAACGGTGACACCAGCTGCCGTAGAGATCACCAGTGCCGGGATCTGTGCAACCAGGCCGTCGCCGATGGTGAGCAACGTATAGGTGCGCGCGGCGTCGCCAAATGACATGTCGTGCTGCATGGTGCCGATCAGCAGGCCACCGATGACGTTCACCGCCATGATCACCAGACCCGCCACCGCATCGCCGCGTACAAATTTACTGGCACCGTCCATCGAGCCGTAAAAATCTGCCTCCTGCGACACTTCTTCACGGCGCCTGCGCGCGTCTTCTTCTCCGATCAGGCCAGCATTCAGATCGGCATCAATCGCCATCTGTTTGCCCGGCATCGCGTCAAGCATGAAGCGAGCGCCCACTTCGGCGATACGCCCTGCACCCTTGGTGATCACCATAAAGTTGATCACCACTAGGATCAGGAACACGACGAGGCCAACCGCAAAATTTCCCCCCACCAGGAACTGGCCAAACGCCTCAATTACCTTGCCCGCCGCGGCACCACCGCTATGCCCCTCCATCAGTACTACGCGTGTGGATGCCACATTGAGCGCCAGGCGCAACAGCGTGGTGAAAAGCAATACTGCGGGAAAGGCAGAGAAATCCAGTGCACGCAGGGTGAACATACTGACCAACAGCACCATCAGAGACAGCGCAATGTTGAAAGTAAAAAACAAATCCAACGCGAACGGTGGCAGCGGCAGGATCAACATCGACATAATCAACATGATCAGCACTGGCCCAGCCAGTACCCTGCCCGCAGGCAGTGACAGTCCACTATTGCCGAAAGACCGGGTCAAAGATTTCATGGATTCACCTCCAATTCTTCGGGAACCGGCAACTCGACCGGCGCGGGGGGCGGGCTGCCGCCCTCATCCCGGGCGCGGCGCAAGCGCATCGCCCAGGCGAGGACTTCGGCCACCGCGGTATACAGGGGCGCGGGGATTTCGTGTTCGAGATCCACATGGCGATATAGCGAACGTGCCAGCGGCGGTGCCTCAAGCCGTGGAATATTGTGCTCGTCTCCCAGCGCGCGAATGCGAGCGGCCACAGCCTCAACACCCTTGGCCACAACCCGCGGTGCACTCATCTGGTTTTCGTCGTAACGCAGGGCCACGGCATAGTGGGTCGGGTTGGTAATAATGACATCGGCTTCGGGAACCCGGCTCATCATGCGATTGCGAGCCATCGCCTGCTGCTGCTGACGGATTCTTGCCTTGAGCTGCGGATCGCCTTCACTCTCCTTGAATTCACGGCGAATCTCCTCCTTGCTCATCCGCAGTTTTTTCCCGTGGTTCCATAGTTGGTAAGGCGCATCAATGGCCACTACCAAAATGAGCGAAAATGCCATCAACCCGCAGGCCTGAACCGCGAGGCCCAATGCCGAAGCCATCGCGCGCTCGGTACCGAGATCCATCAACGCGAGAAACTCTCCGCGCTTGCTGTGCAGGAAAAATGCAAGCACCGCACCGACAAGCAGGGACTTGGCGATGGCTTTGCCCAGTTCCGCCAATGCCTGGCTGGAGAACAGGCGCTTGAGTCCCTTGAGGGGATTAAGTTTTGAGAACTGCGGCTTCAGTGACTTGGCCGAAATCAGGAAACCGCCGAGCAGGTTCGGTGCTGCCAGCGCTACCGCTGCCAATACCGCGAACAGGGGTAACAGTGCCAGCAAGGCATGGGTTAGCAAGTTGCCTGCACTGCTCACCATCACCACTGGGTCAAATACCCGTTGCCGGTCAAACAGAAAGGATTGCTCCATCACCAGTCCGACCTGGGTAAACAGCGCGGGCCCCAGCCCCCACAAACCGCCCAGGCCGGCCCATAGCAGCATGACTGTCGCAAGCTCGCGGGAACGCGCCACCTGGCCCTCTTCGCGCGCTTTTTCCAGGCGTCGGGGTGTGGCCGCTTCTGTCTTGTCCTGATCCTGGCTGTCGTCGGCCATCTCGGCATCCGGTGATTCTCGGGTGCCGGCCATTGTCGGCCAGAGGTGAAAGGACTAAAGGAAGAATAAGCGGTGTTTGTGGGCGCTAATTCGCGCTACCCACAAGCGATTGAATTTAAGCGGTAGTGAGAAGGTGCGCTTGGGCGCACTCCAAAAGGCGTGATATTAAAATGGGCATCCTAGCCCGAGAACATCTTCACCTGCGATGCCGCTGGCGGTAACCCGAGCCGGCAATACAGGCGAAGCGATCTGCTATCAGTCCGTGAAAGTCCATCCTTGGATACTCCGTCCCTGGAGTTTCCATAACACTAAAGACCAGGGAAAGGCCGGGTAAAGCAGGCGGCCCGCGTGGCCCCTCAGCCACCAGGTGACGTCAGAAACCCAGCTCTTCCAGTAGATCGTCAACCTGATCCTGGCTGCTCACAACGTCATCGCCCTCCGGTTTGATCTGCGGGCCATTCACCAGCGAGGCCTCCTCGCGGCGCTTATTGTCTGCCGCAGAACCGTCTTCCAGGCGACGTTTGAACGCCTCGCGCTCATCGCCCTCGGGTACGCTTTCCAGCAATACCTGCAGCAACTGCCGCTCGACTTCCTGGATCACTTCCATCATTTTCTTGATGACCTGTCCGGTCAGATCCTGGAAGTCCTGCGCCATCAGGATTTCCAGTAATTCCTTGCTGGTTTCCCGCGCCATGCCAGGGACAGCTCCGAGATACTCCCGTGTTTCGCGCACCAGTTCGCGCGCTTCATCCAGTTCCACCGGCTTTTCAAACCAGGCCTGCCACTGGCGATCCAGTGCTTCCGCGCGCGATTCGATCTCGTTCTGGATCGGTTGTGCGCGATCCACCGAGTTAAGTGCACGCTCTGCGGCCTGTTCGGTCATGGACGCGACGTAATCCAGCCGCGCGCGCGCATCGGGGATGGCCTTAGCGGCCTTTTCCACTTCCTTGTCGAGACCCAGCTCACGCATGCTGTCCCGCAGCATTCTGGTCAGCTGGCCGATGCGCAATACCAGCTCATCGTTGTGGCCGCAGTCAAAACCAGCTGACGGTACTTCGTTAATCATCATCAGTTTCCCTCACGGGTGCAGGCGGGTTACAAAACCTTATTTGCCCAGCTTCTCGAATATTTTATTGAGTTTTTCTTCCAGTGTTGCTGCAGTGAACGGCTTGACGATATAGCCGTTCGCACCCGCCTGCGCTGCGGCGACGATGTTGTCCTTTTTCGCTTCCGCGGTCACCATCAAAACCGGCAGCGCCTTGGTGGCGTCGTTGGCGCGGATCTGTTTCAGCATATCCAGGCCGTTCAAATTGGGCATATTCCAATCCGAGACGATAAATTCAAAACCGCCCGCATTGATTTTAGCCAGGCCTTCCTGACCGTCTTCCGCTTCATCCACATTGTTAAAGCCGAGCTCTTTGAGCAGGCTGCGGATAATACGTCGCATGGTGGGGAAATCATCTACCACCAGGATTTTCATATTTTTGTCCATGACTACTTCTCTCGCTTGAGGGTCAAAATTCTTCCCACTCGTCTTCACCAGCCAAAGCCGGCTCCTGCTCTCCCCGCTCTGAGGAAGAATTCTTTTTCACCGCGACCGTGTCGCGTTGCTCGTTTCTCACCACCTGCGGACGTGATACATGCTCCTGGGACGATGCACCGGCTTCCCGTTCTCCCTCTTCCACATAGCCGGATCCACCTTCATCCGCCTCCGTTGTCAGGCGGAAAATGGCTACAGCTTCTTCCAGTCTGCGCGCCTGGGCTTCCAGGGAAGCCGCAGCCGCGGACGCCTGTTCAACCAGCGCCGCATTTTGCTGGGTGGATTCATCCATCTGGCTGACCGCGCGACTTACCTGTTCGATACCGCTGCTCTGCTCCTGAGACGCTGCGGAAATTTCATCCATGATGTCAGTCACACGCTTCACCGCGTCCACAACTTCTTTCATGGTCTCCCCGGCCTGGGCCACCAGGGATGCCCCCTCTTCCACTTCCCCTACCGAATTTTCAATCAGCGCCTTGATCTGGCGTGCGGCATCCGCACTGTTGCCGGCGAGATTGCGCACTTCACCGGCTACCACGGCAAAGCCGCGTCCCTGCTCCCCAGCGCGCGCGGCTTCCACTGACGCATTCAGCGCGAGGATATTGGTCTGGAAGGCGATCGAGTCGATCATGCCGGTAATGTCCGCTACCTTGCGGGAGCTCTCGGTTATGCCCTGCATTTTGCTGGAAACCTGCTGCATTACCTCGCCACCGCGGGTCGCGGTGCCGGAAGCGTCGTTGGCGAGGCCACTGGCCTGGCGCGCATTGTCGGCATTCTGTTTTACCGTTGCGGTGAGCTGTTCCATGCTCGTCGCAGTTTCTTCCAGTGACGCCGCCTGCTGTTCAGTACGTGCGGAAAGATCGACGTTGCCTCGGGCGATTTCCGATGAGCCGTTGTAGATCGAGTTACTTCCGGAACGCACCTGGGTAACAATACGGCTGAGACTGTTCTGCACATCGCGCATGGCCTGGAAGAGTTTTCCAATTTCGTTCCTGCCATGATCATTGATGGGGCGCGAAAGATCCGCCTGGGCGATGCTCTGGAGGTTTTCCATCGCCTCCCCCAGGGGCCGCACGACTATGTTGCGTAACAACATGTAAATAAGCGCCAGGATTACCGCGATTACGATCACTACCAGTACGCCAACATTGGCATAAAAGCCGGTTGTTTCCCGGTAGTCCTGCATAAGTTCTGCACTGTGTGTGCCGGCGTTATCCAGCAGTGACAGCAGTGCCGCATTAAGGTCGTCGCTGAATACACTCAGGTCTTCCTTGCGCTCGTGGTAGCTCTCAAGATCGGGTTTTTCCGGTAGCAGGAGCTGGTATTGAGCCTCGACTTCGCTGAGCATATCCGCAAAGACTTCCTGCAATTCTGCGAACTGTTCTGCTTCATTTTCATCCAGTTCCACACTACCCAATTTAGTGAACTCCGTGCGCGCGTCCTGCAGCGTCTCACCGACATCCTTGAGGTAGGTCTTGGCACTCAGACTGCGGCCACTGTCCAGTTCACCGGCGGCGAGATTGAGACCAATCATGCCCTGGTTCATTACCGAATATGCGCGGAACACATCATGCATAACCTGCACATTCACGCGGTGCAGTGTGCGGATGGATTCGTCACCCACCTGGTTGGTCGCCACACGCAGTACCACCAGCGCGCCCATCAGCAGGGTACAGCACAGTAGCACCCCGGCCACCAACGTGTTGATGTTGAGGTTTCTTATCAATTTCATCATGGCCGGCGTTACTCCTCGTCGGTAGCCCAATAACTTATGGTTTTTTAATTTAAACCCGGTGCGCACGCCCGGAAGCCGCTGCCAGCGCCAGCAGACGCGCGGCGACATTTTCGAGAGCGACTATTTCCTCCGCGGCGCCCACGGCTATCGCCTCCCGCGGCATACCAAAAACCAGCGATGTCCGCTCGTCTTGCGCAAGTGTGGCGGCACCGACATCACGCATCGCCAGCAACCCCCTGGCACCATCGCGCCCCATACCCGTGAGCAACGCGCCAATTGCATTGCGCCCTGCCACCTCGGCGGCGGACTGAAACAACACATCCACGGACGGGCGGTGGCGATTTACTGCCGGCCCGGAATCCAGGGCAACAAGGTAATTGGCACCGCTGCGGGCAAGCTTCAGGTGCTGGTCGCCAGGGGCTATATAGGCGTGCCCCGGTAGCACACGTTCGCCCTGCTCCGCCTCCTTCACCCGGATACGGCAAAGCCTGTCGAGCCTTTCGGCAAAAGAGCGGGTAAAACCACTCGGCATATGTTGCGCAATCAGGATCGCCGGGCTGTTTGGTGGCAGCGGCTCGAGTACCTGGCGGATCGCTTCAGGGCCACCGGTAGATGCACCGATGATCAGTAGCTTTTCACTGGATACCATCACGCTGTCCAGCGAACGCGGTGCAGCGGCTACAGTCGTTTCGCGGCGCGCGGGGCGCGAGCCAGCCGCAGCGCGGATCTTGTCGGCGATCAGTGCACCGTATTCCAGCAGCCCTGAACGAATGCCCAGCTGCGGTTTCGGGACAAAATCCACCGCTCCAAGCTCCAGCGCCCGCAAGGTGATCTCCGACCCCGCGCGGGTAAGCGAAGAAACCATCAACACAGGCATCGGGCGCAGGCGCATCAGGCGCTCAAGAAAATCCAGCCCGTCCATGCGTGGCATTTCCACATCGAGTGTGAGCACATCCGGATTCAGGCGCTTGATCAGATCCCTCGCCACCAATGGATCCGGCGCGACCGCCACTACTTCCATATCAGGTTGGCTATCGATGATTTCGCGCATCAAACCGCGAATGAGTGCCGAATCATCGACACATAACACTTTTATTTTTTCCATGGGTAACGTCTGCTCTCCCGCTCGCGCTACTGGCTTTCGTCGGCGTACCGCCACTAAGGTATTCATCGGCAACAAAACGACCAGCTTTAGGGGATACAGCGGTTAAAGTTTGCTGATTCCGAGAAATATCCCGGACAGCCGTCGTCGATGCTCAGGCAAGGGTGTACACCGTCTTGCCACGCAGACGGAATTTCTGAGTGATATGGGTGAAGCTTTCTGAATGCCCGACAAACAGCAGGCCGTCGCTCTTAAGCAGTGGCGCAAAGCGCTCTAGCAGACGTGTCTGGGTCGAGCGATCAAAATAGATCATTACGTTGCGGCAAAAGATTGCGTCGAAACGCTGATTGATATCCCACTGTGGCCCCACCAGGTTAAGCCGTTCAAACTGTACTAGCTTTGCAAGTTCCGGGCGTATACGGGCAAGTCCTGCCCGCGTGCCACTGCCTTTCTGGAAATAGCGGCGCAGTTTTTCATCCCCCAACTGGCGGCGCACCTGATCCACCGGATAGATCCCCTGGCGCGCCCGCGCCAAAGCCTCACTATCTATGTCGGTGGCGAGGACCTCGCCCCTTGCCTGAGGACCCAGTACTTCGTGCAAGGTCATGGCGATAGAATAAGGTTCTTCACCAGTAGAGGCGCCGGCACTCCAGACGCGAACGGGCTCTGTGCGACCGCGGAGGTGATCCGCGAGCAGCTGAAAATGATGCGACTCGCGGAAAAATGCGGTTAGATTCGTTGTCAGAGCATTGACGAACTCCTCCCAGACAGCGCCGCCGTGCCCGGATTCCAGTAACGACAGGTAATCGCCAAATCGACAAAGCCCACGCTGGCGTATACAGCGGCCAAGGCGGCTGTACACCATATCGCGCTTGTGCTCGGCAAGTACTATACCCGCGCGCTCCGCGATCAGGCTGCGGATGCGGTGGAAATCACGATCCGTCAGCTCAAGCTCGCGATGGATAATTGGCGCTGCTGCCTGGCCCACGTCCGTTAACCCGCTTTTCTCGTGTCAGCCGCGATATTATTTTCCCGCCTGACCCTGGATGTGCCGAGATTAAACACATCCATCGCTTGCGACAGTTGCGCCATTCGGTTTTGCAAAGCGACGGAGGAGTCTGCGGTGGCACGCACCAGGTCAACATTGCGCTTGGTGACTTCATCCATTTGCGAAACCGCGACATTGATGTGGCCTATACCGGTACTCTGTTCGACCGATGCGGTCGAGATCTCGCGCATAATGTCGCTTACCTGGCTGACGGACTTCACTACGCCGGCGATGGAAGTGCCGGCATGTCGCACAAGCCCCGCGCCTTTGTCCACTTCTCTGGTAGAGCTGTCGATCAGACCGCGAATTTCCCGGGCTGCGTCCGCAGAGCGGCCAGCCAGATTGCGTACTTCCTGCGCCACAACGGCAAAGCCGCGTCCGTGTTCGCCAGCGCGCGCCGCCTCTACCGACGCGTTCAGTGCGAGGATATTGGTCTGAAAGGCGATGCCGTCAATGGTTTCGATAATGGCTGCCATCTGTTTTGAGCTTGCGGTAATGCGCTCCATCGTGGCGACGATCTGCGTCATGGTCTCGCCACTGGTCTGCACTTCCAGCGAGGCGTTTTCTGCAAGGCCGCTGGCCTGGCGGGCATTGTCGGCGTTCTGTCCCACAGTAATGGTGATTTCTTCCATGCTTGAAGCCGTCTGCTGCAAGGAGGCGGCCTGCTGATCCGAACGGGAAGCCAGGTCGTCATTGCCTTCAGCGATGCTTCTCGCCGCGGGCACCACTATGGAAACACCCGCGTTGACCTCCTCCACAATACTGCGCAGGCTGCGGTGCATCACATTGAGCGCGCGCGCGAGATCCTGCATTTCTCCCGGCTCACAGGAATACGCAGTGGCGTTCAGGTTGCCCGCGGCGATCTGCAAAACAAAGTTCTGCATATCGTGCACCGGCCGTAAAATCGAGCGGCTCAGGGAGTAGCCGAGCCCCAGTACTGCAGCGATTTCCACCAGCATAAGCATGACAGACCAGGACGAGACTCCTGCGCCGGCATCAACCGCCATTTGCCAACACCAGATGGAACTGCCAATAGCCACTGCGCTTGTCAATGCAACCATGATCGCCAGGCGCACATTAACCGACGCATGCCTGGCCCGGTGCCACCAGCCCCGTGGGCCGCGAGGAATGACCTGTCCACGCAGCAATGTCATGCCTTTACCGCGTCCTTCACGTATCGCGCGGTACTGTCGCTCCGCAAGATCAATCGCGTTGCGCTCAGCCTTGAGTCGCACAGAGACAAAACCGGTAACCACACCAGACTCGATGACCGGGATAACGTGCGCGCGTACCCAATAGAAGCCGCCATCTTTACGGCGGTTTTTCACCAGGCCAATCCACACGTCGCCCTTTTTGATCGTCTGCCACAAGTTGCCGAACGCTGCCTGCGGCATGTCCGGGTGGCGAACGATATTGTGCGGCGCGCCAATGAGTTCATCGTATTGGTAGCCACTGACCTCAACAAATGCCGGATTGGCGTAAACGATATTGCCCTGTAAATCCGTTCTGGAAATCAGGAAGTGATTTTCGTGCACGGTGTATTCCCGGTTTGTCACCGGTTGATTGCTTCGCATCTAACCTTACTCCCCGGCTTCCGCTACCAGCGCCATTTCCTGACTGGTGAGCAGTTTTTCGATATCGACAAGAACCAGCATGCGCTTTTCCAGATTGCCAAGGCCACTGATGTAATCCAGCGGCAGGCTGACACCAAACTCCGGGGCAGGTTTGATCTGCTCGGCATTCAGCGTCATAACATCGGATACCCGATCCACCACGATGCCCACCACGCGGCCGGCAATATTGACTACGATGACTACCGTCTGCTCGTCATACACTGCATTGGAAAGGCGGAACTTAATTCGCAGATCCACGATTGGGACGATTACCCCGCGCAGGTTAGCCACGCCTTTGATAAAGTCCGGCGCGTTGGCAATCCGGGTGACATTGTCGTAGCCACGGATCTCCTGCACTTTGAGGATATCGATTGCATACTCTTCATCGCCGAGGGAGAAAACGAGAAATTCCCGTTCCCGCGCCGCGGCCAAATTCTTTTCTGGTGCACTGACATGACTCATGGATAGCTACCTCTTAGTGAGTGCGGGAAAGCGGAGACTGCATCGCCAACTCGTGCTGTGCCGATGCGGGCATAAATACTTGGGACTGTCCTGAAAAGGCCCCCTGCTTCTTCTTGCTCTGGTGCAGGCGATGCAGATCTGCGATATCGAGAATGAGCGCCACACGACCGTCCCCAAGAATGGTGGCTGCCGATACACCGGGCACTTTGCGATAGTTGGTTTCCAGGTTTTTGACCACGACCTGTTGCTGGCCGATCAGTTCATCCACCTGCAGCGCATAGCGTCGGCCCTGGCCCTGTACGATCACCGCAATCGCCTTCGTCGGCTCGCTGACTGCGCCATCCACATCCATCGCGGTATGTACGGATATCAGCGGCATATAGTCTTCGCGCACTTTAAGCAGCAGGTCTTCACCCGCCATCGGATACAGATCCTCCTGCCGCGGCTGCAACGACTCGATCACACCGCTGACCGGCAGCACAAATGTTTCCCTACCCACGCGTACAGACATGCCATCGAGAATCGCCAGTGTCAGCGGCAACACAATCCGCGTTGTGGTGCCCTGGCCCGGACGCGACAGAATTTCCACGTGACCGCCCATGGCTTCGATGTTGCGTTTGACCACGTCCATGCCGACACCGCGACCAGATACATCGCTCACCTCGGCAGCTGTGGAAAACCCGGGAGCAAAAATCAGCTGCCAGACATCTTCATCGCTCATATTTTCAGAGACATTGAGGCCATTAGCCTGGGCTTTGGCGAGAATTTTTTCTCGATTGAGGCCGCCGCCATCGTCGCTGACTTCAATCAGAATACTGCCGCCCTGATGCTGGGCTGAAAGCAGCAGGTTGCCGGTGCGGGATTTTCCCGCGGCTTCGCGGCGCTCCGGCGTTTCAATGCCGTGATCCAGACTGTTGCGCACCAGATGTGTAAGCGGGTCGATGATGCGCTCAGTCAGGCCTTTATCCAGCTCGGTGGATTTGCCTTCGGTGACCAGTTCGACTTCTTTATCAAGCTTGCTGGCGAGATCCCGAACCAGGCGGGGGAACCGGCTGAACACATAATCCATCGGCACCATGCGCACCGACATCACTGCTTCTTGCAGGTCGCGCGCCGTGCGCGCGAGCAGGCCCAGGCCACTGGTGAGCTTGCCGCCACGCTTGCCGTCGGCCTCCTCCGCTACCTGATCGAGCATCGACTGGGTGATCACCAGCTCGCCCACCAGGTTGATGATCTGGTCCACCTTGGCCACCGGTACCCGAATGGAAGCGCTCTCCCCATTGCCCTTAGCAGCACTGCCGGGCGCAGCACTTTTTTCACCGGCCCGGGTTGCAGGTTTGCTCACCGTCGCGACGGCTTTGCGCTCCGCTTCCGCAGCTGGCTGCTTCTGCGCCGGTGCGGACTCATCCGCGACAGGATCGGCCAACGCCGCAAGGGGTGAAATATGCAGCTGTTCCGGCTCGGCGATAAAACACATCACGGCTTCGATATCGTCACTGCTAAGTGACGATGCCAGTACGACTTCGTAGCGATTTTCATCACCGGATTCGGATTTCACCGTGCCGAGATGGGAAAGTTCATCGATCAGCAGGCGGCGATCTTTTTCCGCCACATGGAGCAACGCCACACAAAAATGGCCACTGTCCGCTGCCGGTTGCTGCACGACCGGTGTTGCCTCGACGGCAGCTTCATTAGTTACTGCAGCAACCGGGGCCTCCGCGCCGGCGACATCCGCCTCTTCACCGATCTCTTCCAGCGCCAGTTGGCGCAGGGTCTGACAAATTCTTTCCAGTGCCTCAGGGTCAGGCTCGGCACTCTGGCGATAAGCGTCCAGTTGGTCATTCAGCATATCTTTGGTTTCCAGAAATACGTCGATGAGATCGCGTCGCAAAATCAGTTCACCACAGCGGGCATAATCGAGCAGGTTTTCCAGCAGGTGTGTGGTGCGCTGCAACGCCTCAAATCCGAAGGTGCCCGCACCGCCCTTTATGGAGTGCGCTGCACGGAAGATGGCATTCAGCTGTTCCGGATCCGGGGAGTCGACATCCAGTTCCAGCAGGTGCTGCTCCATTTCTTCGAGCAGTTCGCCAGCTTCTTCGAAAAACGTGTCATAAAAATCTGTGATATCCATCATCGCTCCTGCAGTGGTTGCAGTGGCTCAGTCCGTCCGCCCGAGCGAATGCGCATGGCGGCGGCATCGCTCAAGACTTCGAGACTGATTCGTCGGTTAACAGCATCCCCCGGGTTGCTTCCCGGTATCGGTACCCGGTCACCCATGCCGATGACCCGCAACATTTTGTTGCTGTCCAATCCACCGGCGACCAGCTCCCGACGGCATGCATTGGCGCGCCCGGCGGATAGTTCCCAGTTGCTGTATCCGCTGTCACCAGCGGCATAACTGAGGCTGTCGGTATGTCCGCTGATGCTGACGGCATAGGGCAGCTCGTTCAGCAGCGGTGCCATTGCGCGCATCAGTTGCCGAAGATGGGGTGCGAGGCGGTCGCTGCCGAGCTGGAACATGGAGCGTTGCTCGGTATCCAGCAGTTGGATTCGGAGCCCCTCCGGGGTTAGTTCAAATCGCACCTGATCACGCAGTTCCCACAATTCCTGGTCTCCCTGGATAACGCTCTCGATACGAAAGCGCAGCTCCATCAGGGAGCGACGCACATCATCCGGCAGCCGCTGGGTGCGCAGGTCAACCCGCGCGCGCTCGCCGCTCACATGGGCCGGATCGGCACCACCCCCGGGAATCACGCTGGTACTGGCGCTGTCGCGATCACCATTACTGAGGGCAACCGCAAGTGGCGTGCGAAAATACTCCGCCAGACCCTGCAGCTCCTGCGGCGAGGCGTTGGAAACAATCCACAACACCAGAAACAGAGCCATCAGCGCCGTCATTAGATCCGCGAGGGCGATCTTCCAGGCGCCACCGTGATGCCCCTCGCGCACTTTGCGCGGGCGCTTTATGACGACTCGGCGATTACTGAATTTGGCGTTACTCATGCGGCGGACAGCGTCGGGCGAACGTGATCCTCAAGTTCGCCAAACGTCGGACGGTCTGAGGTATCGAGCGTTTTGCGGCCAAACTCCACCGCCAGCTGGGGGGCATAGCCGTTGAGATTCGCCAGCAGTGTCACCCTGATGCACTGGAGTACTTTCACCGCTTCCTGAACCTGGCGTTCAATGCGACTTGCGAGTGGATTGACGAATCCGTAGGCGAGCAGGATGCCCACGAAGGTACCAACCAGGGCGTGGGCAACCATCAATCCGATCTCGCCGGCGCCGGCGTCGGCGGAAGCCAGCGCCTTCACCACCCCCAGAACGGCTGCCACAATGCCAAACGCGGGCAATCCGTCACCCACTTTCAGCAGGGCATCGGCCGGAACCCGGGCCTCGTGCTCAAACGCTTCGATTTCGTGGGTCATCAACTCGTCGAGTTCAATGGGATCCATGCTGCCACTGACCATCAGCCGCAAGTAATCGGTGGTGAACCCCATGATCATCGGATCCTGAAGCAGTCGCGGATGCTCGGCGAAAATTTCGCTGTCTGCTGGCGACTCGATATCTTTCTCGATGCCGATGGCGCCGTCGCGGCGCATTTTCCACAGCAGTTTGTACTGCAGTGCCATCAGATCCATGTAGATGGTTTTGTCGTATTTGGTCGAGCGCTTCAGGCGGGACAGCGTGCGCGCGGTAGCGCGAATGGCTTTGCCGTTGTTCGCGGCAATAAACGATCCCAGGGCAGCACCGCCAATGATGAGAAATTCCATAGGCTGGTAAAGAGGCCCCAGGTGACCGCCCGACAGGGCGAAGCCTCCGAAAACCGAGATCGCAACAATTATGAACCCGACAAATATCAGCACGAAAACGGCCCTCTCACCCATACCATCTGACTATGCTATCGGCCGTTTCCAGGAGAGCTTGAGAGCAATTGAACGAATAAAACCGGAGAGAAGTTTCCCTACGCCAGAGTTAACGCTTACAAGTTGCAAGGCGCGCAGCAGGAACTATTTTCTTTTATGAGACCCGGCGGCAAGCGCAGCGCTCCAAGCGCCATTCAGGCAGTACCGCATTGCGGGTCACCCATACAATAAGCCCACTTTTACCTGGATTGACCGCGCATGCTGATTGCTCATTTAGGCGACAAGATCCACCATCCAGAGAATACTCTCGCGGCCTTCGAAGCCGCCCATGGACTGGGCGCCTGCGCGATCGCCACCGAAGTGCAGTTCAGCGAGGAGGGCACCCCCTGGTGCTTTCACGGTGAAAAACTCCAGTTCCCCGAGGCCAACGTCAGCGGTCCGCTGCACGGGTTACGCAACCCGGTTTTGCAAACTCTGCCGATCTGCCGACTCGACCAGTTAGCCGACTGGTCTACCCGTCACCGTCACCTGGAGTGGTTTGTGGAAGTCAGTGCGGCGACCCTGCAGCATATCGGCGCAGAAATGGCGATTGCCCGCATAAAAAAGGAAGTTCTGCGCAATCTAGACATGTTTGTGCTGCAGACAGACGATATTCGCAGCCTGCGTATGGCCCGCAGTATGGGTTTTGATCAGGTGGCGCTGCGCATTCCCAACGTGGCCCGCTGCCTCTCAGTCGAAGTCGTTACGCTGGCTCCCGATTACCTGCTGATCGAGCACTCCTGCGTTGACCGGCAGGAATTACCGCCGGGTCCCTGGCAGTGGGTCGTACACGAAATCAATACCGCCCAGGAAGCCGTTCACTGGCACCACCGGGGCGCCCACCACCTGCTCACCGGAAACCTGCCTCTACTGATGCGCTCCAGGGAAGCCAGCAATGTCTACGGAATATGATGTGCTGGTGGTCGGCGCCGGTATCCAAGGTGCCGGTGTAGCAGAAACCCTGACGGCTGCGGGCTATCGGGTCGCGATCCTGGAGCAGGATGCGGTGGCCTCGGGTACGTCTTCGCGCTCATCAAAACTGATCCACGGCGGTTTGCGCTACCTGGAAAGCGGACAGTTCTCACTGGTTTACGAGTGCCTGAAAGAGCGCAAGTGGCTGCTGTCGCACAAGCCGGATCTGGTGCATATGGTGCCATTCCTGATTCCGGTGTACCGCCACAGCAAGCGCTCGCCCTGGAAAGTCAGATTGGGACTGAGTATCTATGCCCTGCTGGCCGGGCTATTTGACCCCTATTCCCGCTTCAAGGCACTGAACATCTCCGACTGGGAGGAGCTGGACGGCCTCAACAGCGACGACCTGCTGGCGGTCTATCGCTACTACGACGCACAGACCGATGACGCCGCACTGACCCGCGAAGTGATCCGCACTGCCCAGCGCGGCGGCGCCGAACTCATCTGCCCCGGCAGCCTTGTAGGCGCAGAAGTTACCGACAGGTTTGTCCGCGCCGACTACTTCTCGGAAGGCCAGCTCAGCACCCTGCACTGCAAAGTACTGGTGAACTGCACCGGCCCGTGGATCGAGGAAACCAACAGCAAGTGCTCGCCGGGGGCCAATCTGCCATCGCTGGAGCTCGTGGCCGGAACCCATATCCAGGTTCCACTGAAGCTCGCAAACAAGATTTTTTACGTGGAAGCCGAAGACGGGCGCGCCGTGTTTGTCATGCCCTGGCTGGGGGAAACCCTGGTCGGCACCACCGAGCGCCCCTACCGCGGCGCCCCCGGTGAAGTGGCACCAACCCTGGAAGAAAAAGCCTACCTGCTGCGGACACTGAAACAGTACTTCCCGGAGACGCGGCCACTCCAGCTGCACGAGCTTAGCGACAGTTTCTCCGGACTGCGCGTTCTCCCTCACTCGGCATCCAGGCCGTTCGCCCGCAGCCGAGAAACCATGATCTGCACCAATGACCCCAAGCAGCCCCGCGTGGTGGCCGTGGCCGGAGGAAAGCTCACCAGCTACCGCGCGACCGCCCGCCAGGTCAGCAAAATTCTCAAGCCCCTGCTGGATGCTCCGGAGCCTCCCCCTATCAGCGAGCCCTCTGTACGCAGCCGTGAAGCCCCCACAGAAGAACGCAACAGTTAACTCAGCAGTTACAGCGTGTGGTGAGCCATGTTACTTGCGCAGACGGTAGGCATTACCACCCCGGTCACGGCCACCCCACTGGGACTCGCGGCGAACAAAGTTATAATGCGGCAAGTTTTTAATCTGTACGCCCTTCTTGCCCCTATTTATGTCTGAATCTCCAGAAACCTCGACTGCCAATTCCCTTCCGCCAACAGCCGGAAGCGGCCGGCCGGTAAATCACCGCTTCTGCACCGCTCCACTGATGGACTGGAGCGACCGCCATTGCCGCTATTTCTGGCGGCTGCTGACGAAAGAGGCCCTGCTGTATACCGAGATGGTAACGACCGGCGCGATTTTGCATGGCGACCGCGAGAGCCACCTGGACTTCGATGCAGCCGAGCAGCCGCTGGCGCTGCAACTGGGGGGAAGTGACCCGGAAGAGCTGGCCCGCTGTGCAGCGATTGCCGAGGAGTGGGGCTACAGCGAAGTGAACCTCAACTGTGGCTGTCCCAGCGACCGGGTGAAAAAAGGCCGCTTTGGCGCCTGCCTGATGGCCGAGCCCGACCTGGTGGCCGAGTGCATGGCCGCCATGCGCAGCGCCGTTGCCATACCGGTCACCGTCAAGCACCGGATTGGCATCGACGACATGGAAGACTACCCCGGCCTCACCCGCTTTGTGGAAGCCCAGGCTGCAGCTGGTGTCAGTACCTTTATCGTGCACGCGCGCAAAGCCTGGCTGAATGGCCTCAGCCCGAAAGAAAACCGCGAAGTGCCCCCGCTGAAATACGACATGGTGTATCAGCTGAAGCGCGACTATCCAGAGCTGGAGATTGTGCTCAACGGCGGTATCAACTCCATTGCCGAATGCCAGGCGCACTTATCGCAACTGGATGGTGTTATGCTCGGACGGGCCGCGTACCAGACACCGGGGCTGCTTGCCGAAGTCGACAGCGCCCTGTTTGGCGGAGAACCGGGCCCCACGCCCGCCGAGGCCGTAACCGCGATGCTGCCCTACATTGAGCGCGAGCTGTCAAAAGGCCGACGCCTGAACCACATTACCCGGCATATGCTGGGGCTGTTTCAGGGGGTACCCGGGGCGCGCCGGTTCCGCCGCCACCTGAGCGAAAACGCGTTCCGCGATGGCGCCGGGCCGGAAGTGCTCGAGCAGGCTTTGGCCATGGTGAGCGTGGCGGCATAACGCGGCCCCCGGCCACCGACATCGATTTTTGCAGTAACCTTGCCAGCGACGCGGCAACCAGAATAACCAGGGAGTGACACACGAATGAATAAGCTGGAGCAATTGAAACAGCGCAGTCTGGTGGTAGCGGATACCGGAGATATTGAAGCCATCCGCCGCTATCAACCACAGGATGCCACCACTAACCCGTCACTTCTCCTGAAGGCCGCGCAGCTGCCCCAGTACCAGGATCACTTGAAAGCAGCCATCCAGTGGGCGCACAACGCCGGTGGCGATCTCATCCAACAGGCATCCATGAAACTGGCGGTGGCGATTGGTGCCGAAATACTGAAAATTGTCCCGGGCGTGGTTTCCACCGAGGTGGACGCACGGCTGTCTTTCGACACCCGCGCCAGTATCGACTATGCACGCCGGCTGATTGCGCTGTACGAGCAGGAAGGCATCAACCGCGAGCGGGTGCTGATCAAGCTGGCTTCAACCTGGGAAGGCATTCATGCCGCATCGATCCTGGAAAAAGAGGGTATCGGATGTAACCTGACCCTGCTGTTCAGCCAGTGCCAGGCGGTTGCCTGTGCCGAAGCCGGGGTCACCCTGATCTCCCCGTTCGTTGGCCGTATCCTGGACTGGTACAAGGCCAGCACCGGCCGCAACGACTACACTGCCGAAGACGACCCCGGCGTGCTGTCGGTTGCCAGTATCTACGATTACTACAAATCCCGCGGCTACGAGACCATCGTGATGGGCGCCAGCTTCCGTAATACGGGAGAAATCGAGGCACTCGCCGGCTGCGACAAGCTCACCATCAGCCCGCAATTACTGCAGGAGCTGCAGGACGATGAAGGCACACTGGCAGCGGGCCTGCCCGGTGAAGTCGCCAGCCTGCCGGCCCCGACCACAGCACTGAGTGAGGCGGAATTCCGCTATCAGTTGAATGACGATGCCATGGCCACTGAAAAGCTGGCTGAGGGCATTCGCAATTTCGTTGCCGATCAACAGAAGCTGGAGACACTGCTGGAACAACAGCGCTGATTCCCCTCAATACCTGACAGGGCCTTATTCATGCTGCAAAAGATCCGCAAGCTGTTTGAACAGATTGGTCGCGGTGAGGATGTGGAAGTTCGTGAAGAAACGGACGCCCGCATGATCAGCGCAGCCCTGCTCGCTGAAATTGCCACGGCCGATCACAAAGTGGATGAAAGTGAGCATGCTGCGTTGGTTCACTTGCTTCAGGAGCACTACCAGCTCGATGCTGATACGGCCCAGGCCATGATCGAGCGCGCCCTGAAACAGCGTAATGAGGCCACATCGCTGTATGAGTTTACCCAGACGGTAAATGATAATTTCAGCGATCAGGAGAAGTACCAGCTCATCAAGCAGATGTGGCAGGTGGCATTTGCGGATGGGGAAATCGATGCGTTTGAGGAACACCTTATCCGTCGTGTATCCGAGCTGGTCTATCTCCCCCACGGTCTGTTTACGCGCGCACGCGCGGAGGCCCGGGGGGATAACTGAGATCCTCGAAATTCCGCTGTTTGCGATAATTTCCGGCAGTTAGTGCGACCGGAGAACAGGCAGGCCGAGCGCGCAGTCAAGCGCGTTCGGTTACGACAGGAAGAAAGGCAGAGCGTTCGCTCAATTAATCGAATGGGGTCAGCGGGAGGCTACCGACTTGCGCTGCAATGGGTGTTCGGCCTTCTGTTCCGATTCCAGTGCATGCACCAGGTCGCGAAATGTTTCCGCGTTCTGTTCGTTCATGCTCATCAGCACGCGGTGCGCTTCCAGCACCATTTCCCGGGCTGCGCGCTCATCCGGCGTATTGCATTGCAGGGCTACCGTTTCCACCGGGTAAGCGTCCTCCGCCGCGGCCGCGCCATTGATATCCATCAGCTCTTCAAACCCCATGGAATCCAGGAGGCGTATCAACCCCGGGTTCTCACAGAGAACCAGCGGCTTCATCTTGCCGCGCTCTTCACAACGGAACGCAATTTTGGCCAACAGGCCCAGGGTCGTGCTATCGACACCTTCGGCCTCGTTCAGGTCAAACACGACACTGCGAAAGTCGCCGTGAGCGAACATCTTGTTGATGTAGCTATCGAAGGTAGTACAGAGGTTGAGGCGCACATCGCCCACCAGTTTCACGACATAAATGCCCTGGTGGTCACCAACCATTATCTGCCCGGACTGCATAGTAACCTCAGACACACCCGTCTCAGTGCCACTCGCCCCGATTTGGGTGTGGGATTGTAAATTTGCGACTTTTGGCCGCGCACAGTTCCTTGTGCAAGGGTAGTTCAACGCTAAAGTGGGCGGAGCTTACTCCTGCCAACTGCGACTGACAAGAGCCCGCTTGACCAGCACCGCCAGCATATTTGCGACTTGCCCGTCACTAAACTGCCCTCCACTGCAGCAGTCTCCCGCAACCCCCATGAACGGCGCATGAATACAACTGCAGAATATTTAGCAAAAACCGGGCCTTAAACCGGCCTAGTTCTGCCTTAGCGTGAGGATGGTAATGTCGTCTGGAAAGGATTCGGCGGTGTCGACTTTTAGCGCTGCACAGAGGGTATTCAGGTCTCCCCGGCTCTGGTTGATCTTGGCCAGGAGATCAGCTTCTTTTTTCAACAAATTGCCTTGCAGCAGCTCCAGTACCCCGTCTGAGCAGGCCACCAGTCGCCAGCTGGCAGGCAATGCGCAGTGGCGAACCTCCCAACCACCGGTTTTAAACAGCCCCAGCGGGCGCCCTTTGCCGGTAAGCCAGTGGGCACCGTCTTCCGTCACCAGCGCCGGCATCGGCACCTGCCCGGCGACGGCGTAATGCAGCTGCCGCGCACGGCTGTCTACCACCCCCACGAACATGCTCGCGTGCTTGTCCAGGTGGGTGCCACGCAGCTCATCGTTGATCAGATTGAGGATATCCAGCAGGTCGTTATCGATCGTATCAAGCTGGCTGAACAGCGGGCGCTCCCGCAGCAGGTGCATGATCGAATGCTTGATCAGGGCCGTGACCAAGGCGGAGGACACGCCGTGCCCGGACACATCCACCAGGTAAAAAGCAATAAAGCGCTCGCCGAACAGGCCGTAATCAATGAAATCGCCACTCAGGTAGAGTGATGGCAGCAACCGGTACTCCGCCTGGATGCCCGCCGGATAGTCATACGGGGTGCGCGGCAACAGGTGCTGCTGTAACTGCCGGCCCGCTTCGTGATCCCGCTGCAGCAGTTCGATGTGTTCATGCAGCTCGCGATTGCGAATTTCCAGTTCTTCGCGGTATTCGCGGTTCTGTTTTGCAAGATCCCGGGCTTCCGTGATCCGGGTTAACGCGTGATCGATCACGCCCGCATCGGAGATCGGGGTAAGCAGATAATCACTGGCCCCCAGGCGCAGAGCCTGTACCACGTCATTCACTTCGCTATTGGAAGCAAGTACGACAACCGAAGTATCGGGGGAGCGGTGCTTAACCTTGCGTAAAACCTCCAGGCCACCCACGTCGGGAAGATCCAGGTCAGTAACCACCAACTCGTGCATGCCGGGTGAAAACTGCCCTATGGCTTCTATACCGCTATCAACAGCGGTTACGGAGTATCCGAGGCGAACCAGCGCAGAGTGCACCAGTTCCCGGGAGGGCTGACCGGGACCGGTCAGCAGAAGGGCGTGGCGTTCGGGCATTGTCGGCGGTTCATGCATATAACTTTCCCTGATGTGCATCACCTGGCAACGACAAAAGGTGCCCGAAAGCACCAACACCGGCAACCGCGACTGCGGGTACCGGTGTCGGGGCGAACACTTTAGAAATCGTACTCATCCATGTCGCCACCGAAGTCATCTTCAGTTTCACCGTCTTTGATCAGGAATTCCCGTCGCTGCAGGTAGGCATCGCGCATCAGCACGTATCTGTCGCCCTGCAGCAGGGCCTCCGCCTGCAACAGGCTGGCACGAACCTGCACCAGGTCAACGACCTTCAGCGTGTACTCCACGGATTCGTCGTCAATGTATGTCAGCGGATTGGTGTACCACTCGACAACATTCGCCGGTGCATCGCGCACTGTCGAGGGCCCCATCATGGGCAGTACCAGATACGGGCCGGAGGGCACGCCCCATACCGCCAGCGTCTGGCCAAAGTCTTCGCCGTCACTGGGTTCCAGTCCCATATGGCGCGCCACATCAAACAGGCCGACCAGGCCGACCGTGCTGTTGATCAGGAAGCGGCCGGTATCATTGCCTGCCTGGCCCCATTTCCACTGCAACACATCGTTAAAGACGTTGTTGACTTCGGACAGGTTGGAGAAAAAGTTCGATACCCCGGTCTGCATGAAGATCGGGGTTATCTGCCGGTAACTGGTGGCCGCAGGCTTCAAAAACCAGCGATCCGCAGTATCGTTGAAACGGAACATTGCCCGGTTGAAGCCTTCCCAGGGATCCCGATCCTCAGGTTCTTCTTCACTGGTGAATTCGTCCGCAGGGTCGAAGCCGTATTCGTCCTCAAGTTCCGAGCCGAAGTCGTCGCTGGCAGACACTTCCGCGGCCGAGTCTTCCTCGCCGGTGCCGGCGTTCTCGCCTCCGGCACTGTCAGGGTCGGCAGGTGCCTCCTCTGTTGCCGCCGGGGCCTGCGTTGGCGACTCTTCAAAGGGATCTGAGCCGAAAGGATCTGACGCGTCCTGCGCCATAGCCAAGGGAGCCGCCAGCAAACCGGACAGCATCAAGGCGATAGTATGAGTGCGTACAAGCAAGTCCCTGCTCCTCGCATTGGATAATTGAATGTTCAAACTGATTTTTTCGATCGATTTCAGGATTTTAACGCCGAGCATTATGAATTGGCCAGAGGCGGGGCCCGCCTTCCCCAGAAGAGGAGTAGCGGAAATTATCGAGTTCCGCCCGGGGCACCGCCATCCGGCAGGTGAATTACGTTGTGCGCGAGCCACTGGATTACTTGCCAGAATAGCATCTTCCCCCCGGCTTCAGCCGGGCTGCACTCCTGCGAGAATCTCCAGGCGCAGCAGTTTGAGCAACAGCTCCGCGCCAAATTGTGCAAACTGATCCGGATCCGGGTGCTGAATTTCTCCGGCCAGCTGGTTGAGCAGCTGGCGGCCGGTCAACCCGCTTCCCGCCGATTCTTCGATCAACTGCAACAGCCGGGCTGTGGCAGCGTTTGCCTCGAGGAACGCCACTTTATCAGCGCGATTCCGATACACAACCAAAAAGGTGGGTAATTGCGGTGGATCGGCGGGCTGACAGGCCGGTCCCAGCCGTTGTACCGGGTACCGGTAGCTGAGGCTCCAGGCCAGCGGCGACGCGACAGGTACCCGGTCGAGTACCTCTCCCGCGTAGACTTCCGTCACCAAATCGCGAGGAAATTCAGCGTCACTGACATCCAGGGCCAGTTCGACCCATTCATAGTGCGCAAGTTCCAGCAAAAACGCCGGATCACCAGCGCTCTCGGGGTTTGCTCCGCGCTCGCTTTGCAGGTACTGCAGGAACTCCTGGCTTATCTCAAGGAAGTAGGGACTGGCCGACTGATGCCGATGCACAAAATCCCGCACCATGGCATGCCAGCGCTTGTCGTCATACAGGCTGCGCAGTACGGGGAAACCGCCAGACACAAAGGATTCGATATTGTTGTAAATCAGGTCCCGGTAAATTTGCATGCGGCGGGGCTCGATATCTGCAGGCGCAGCAACAGCATCGGGGTCGCGCAGGTGGGCGGCAAAGCCGTACTGGAGGCGGCAAAATGGCGCAGTTTCCGCCGCGAGTTCGCCCTGCGTCTTTTCAGCGCACATGGATCGATGCCCCCGACAGCTGGTCACCACCCGCTGGCCCTGCGGCTACCGACTCCGCATCCCGCTGAAATTGCCGGATGCGCTCAACCTCGGTGCGCAGTTCGGCAACCGGCGGAATATTGAAATCCCGCTCCAGCAGTGTGGGGATCGGCCCAAATATGCCATAGGCACGCTGCAGCAACTGCCACACCGGGTCAATCACCGGTGCGCCGTGGGTATCCACCTTCAGGTCATCCGCTTCGTCGAAGTGGCCTGCAATGTGCGCGTAGCGAATCCGTTCTGCGGGCAGGCCGCACAGGAATGCCTCCGGATCATAGTGGTGATTGATGGCATTGACGTAAATGTTGTTCACATCCAGCAGCAGGTCGCAATCTGCCTCTTCCAGCACGGCATTGAGAAAGGCCAGCTCACTCATCTCCTGCCCCGGAGCGGCATAGTAGGACACATTTTCCATGGCGATCCGCTGCTCGAGAATATCCTGGACCCGGCGAATGCGGCCGGCGACATAGTGCACCGCTTCTTCGGTAAACGGGATGGGCAGCAAATCGTACAGGTGCCCCTGATCGGAGCAATAACTCAGGTGCTCGCTGTAACAGCGGATATCGTGATCCAGCATGAACTTTTTGATGTCGCGCACGAGCATTTCATCAAGGGGCGCCGGGGATCCGATAGACAGCGAAAGGCCGTGAATCACAAATGGAAAGCGCTCGGTATGCGCCCGAAGCCAGCGCCCCAGACGGCCACCTACGCCAATCCAGTTTTCCGGTGCCACCTCGAGAAAATCCACGTGCTCCGGGGAAATCGTCTCCCCCATCATTGCGCGACGAAGGCCGAGCCCTGCGCCGTGCACGGGATAAGGCCGCTGTGTGTTCACCATAATCGCCTAAAGTGGCCGCCTGCCATTATTGTTGTGCCAAAGGGCAACCCGATACCGGGCTGCCGCTTGCGCTTAAAAAAGAGCACCGGCTCAAGCGCCGCAAGTGCCCTCTTTCTTTTTACCTTCGCCGCACTTACCTTCGGCAGACTTACCTTCTTTCATTTTGTCTTCGCCACACTTGCCTTCGCCGCATTTACCTTCTTTCTTCTTGTCTTCGCCGCACTTACCTTCGCCGCATTTACCCTCTTTCATTTTGTCTTCGCCACACTTGCCTTCGCCGCATTTACCTTCTTTCTTTTTATCGTCGTCGGCCATGGCCAGGTTATAGCCGGAAGAGAGCTCCTCGGCGGCAAAAGGGTTGGCGGAAGTCGTGACGCTAATGGATGCGGAAGCCAGGAATGCAGCACCCACGGCAGCGGCCAGAGGCAGGTTTTTCTTGGTCATGGCAGTTCTCCAGTTTGGATAGTGGTAATAACACCCCGGCGGCGCGAAATCCGCCGCTCCCGCATTATAGTTAGCAGAGCGGGGAATGGTGTTGAGTTGAGACCAGCAGAGCCGGCGCCAGGTTCTATAGCGCAGCGCCAATCCGCTGATCTTTGCCCGTTTTGTGACTCCGAGCAACCATGAGTCGCAGGATCAACCAGCTTTATTACAGCGAACACGATGTATTAACGCTTTTGTCAGCGCTGTCAGGCTTCCAGCCGCCACGCGCAATCAATCAGGTGCGGGCAGCAATAAGCTCCGCCCAGCTCTTGCGCAGGCGTTTGGCCGAGACCGGCATCAGGGTCTTGAGTGTCTGCGCAAACAGGGAAATGCGAAACTCCTCCAGTGTCCAGCGGTACTCCACAAGCTCCGGATCACCCGCCAGTAGCAGCGGCGCATCGCCCCCGCCGATCTTGGCCACCATGGCCTCGTAGGGCTCCAGGGCATCCTGTAACTCTGCAGTCAGGCGGCGATCCCGATTCGGGTCGAGTGCAGCCTTCTCGAGGCGCAACTCGATGCCCTTTAGGTAACGTCCGTACTGACGCAGCCAGTCCAGGGGCGTCAAAAACAGGAAACCGCGGAAGAAAAGCCCGCTGAGCTGGCGGTTGATATCCGCCACTGCCAGTGCCACCGCCAGGTTCTTCTGCTGCTTGATCTGCTTGCGCAGCGGCACCAACTGGGCCAGCACCTTTAGCAGAACGTCGGCAATTTCCTGCGCGACGGCGACCAGCTGCTCGCGTTTTTCCAGTGCGGCGACAAAGTCTGCCTGGGTGCGCGGCCAGTTTTCGTCTCGCCAGAAACACTCGCGCACCGCGGCCATCAGGATATCGTCGGCAACCTCCTCCCGCCGCCCGAGATCCGCCGCGCTCAGCCCCAATTCTTTGCCCTTGAGCAGCTCCTTGCGCAGATATTTCACCGGCTCGGGCAGATGCAGGATTGCCAGCCGGCAGATACCGGCCCGGGTCAGGCACCGCGCTTCTTCCGGGTTATCCAGTAACTTGAGGTCGACACTGTCTTTGCCGGCAATTAACGCCGGGTAAGCCCGCACCTTGAGTCCGCCCTGATCGAGCTGATGGGAAAGCGGCAGGTCACCGAAATCCCAGGCGGTGATGCCGGTGCGTTCGAAGTCGTCCCCGGCACTGGCCAGCTCCTGCTGCACCCGATCCCGGTAGCGCACCTGCAGCTCAGTCAGGTCGCGTCCCTGGTCCAGCAGTTTGCCATTTTCATCCAGTACCTGGATATTGAAGCGGTAAAAGTCTTCCAGCCCCTGCTCTGCGGTCTGCCAGGCATCCTCCGGGATATCCTGCGCGGTCTGTCGTTTGAGTTCGTGCGCGAGCGACTGCCACAGGGGCGTGTTGCCCGCCTGCATGCGCGGCAGCGCCTTGTCCACAGCGGCGGGAACCGGTACGAAATGCTTGCGGTACTGTTTCGGCAAGCCTTTCACCAGTGCGATACATTTATCCCGCAATATGCCCGGTACAACCCACTGCAGGCGCGCCGCCGGCGTCTGGTGCAGGGCGCCCACCGGAACCAGAATGCTCACGCCGTCTTCCGCACTGCCCGGCTCAAAGTGGTAGCTCAACGGGTATTCGATGCCGCCACTGCTCAGGTGATCGGGAAACTGCGCTTCCCCCACGTGTCCAGCATCCTGCTGCATCATCAGTTCCCGCGGAATGAACAACAGCTCGGGATCTTTTTCCTCGGCGCGTTTGCGCCATTTTTCAAACCCGGCAAGGTTGACGATTTCTGCCGGTACACGCTCGTCGAAAAAGCGGTAGACCACTTCATCGTCCACCACGATATCCCGGCGCCGGGACTTGGCCTCCAGGTCTTCGAGCTCCTCCAGCAGGTCGCCGTAGTGTTTAAAGAACTTGCCCTTGCCCCGATAACGGCGCTCTACCAGCGCCTCGCGGATAAATACCTCGCGCGCGACTTTTGGATCCAGCTTGCCGAAATGAATGCGCTGTTTATCGACCAGCACCAGTCCGTAGAGCGTCACTTTCTCGAACGCCATCACCGCCCCTGAGCGCGGGCTGTAGTGGGGTTCGAAATAGTGGCGTTTCACCAGGTGATCGGAGCAGGCCAGCACCCATTCGGGCTCGATTTTCGCAACCGTGTGCGCGTACAGCCGGCTCGTTTCCAACAGCTGCGCCGCCACCACCCACTGCGGCGGTTTCTTGAACTGCCCGGAACCGGGGAAAATATGGAACCGGCGATTGCGGCAGCCAAGAAACTCCCTGTTTTCATCCCGCACACCGATGTTGCCCAGCAGGCCCGGCAGTATCGCCTTGTGCACACTGGTGTAATTGGCCGGCTCCTTGTTCATCGCCAGGTTCAGGTCGCGGATCGCCAAACGCAATTGATGGTGAATGTCCCGCCACTCCCGCAGGCGCTGCCACGACAGGTAGTTCTTCTGGCACCACTTGCGCAGCTGGTTCTGGCTGAGCTCCTGGCGCTGGGCTTCAAAGCCGTCCCACAGGTTGACCAGTGTCAGGAAGTCGGACTGCTCGTGCAGCCACTGTTTGTGCTTTTCATCCGAAGCCTGACGCTTTTCCGCCGGCCGCTCACGGGGATCCTGCACGGCCAGGGCGCTGACGATGATCAGTACTTCGCGCAGGCTGCCTGCCGGTCCGGACTCCAGCAGCATGCGGCCGAGTCGCGGATCCAGTGGCAGGCGCGAGAGCGCGCGCCCGAGGGCTGTGACCTTGCCCCGGCTATCCACCGCCTCGAGTTCCTGCAGCAGGCTGTAACCGTCGTTAATCAGGCGCTGATCCGGCGGGTCCACGAACGGGAAATCCCGAATGTCGCCAATCCGCAACTGCAGCATCTGCAGGATGACGGCGGCCAGGTTGGTGCGCAGGATTTCCGCGTCGGTAAATTCGGGGCGCTGCAGGAAATCGCTCTCCTCGTACAGGCGCACGCAAACACCGGCACTGACACGCCCACAGCGGCCCGCGCGCTGGTTGGCACTGGCTTGCGAAACCGCCTCCACCGGCAGCCGCTGGATCTTGCTGCGGTAGCTGTAGCGGCTGATCCGCGCGGTACCCGGGTCGATGACATAGCGGATGCCGGGCACGGTGATCGAGGTTTCCGCCACGTTGGTGGCAAGCACGATCCGGCGCCCCTTGTGCGGTGCGAACACCTTGCTCTGCTCCGCCAGGCTCAGGCGCGCGTACAGCGGCAAGACATCGATGTGAGGGAGCTGTGCATCGCGCAGCGCTTTGGCGCACTCGCGAATTTCCCGCTCGCCACTCATGAATACCAGTATGTCGCCGCCGCGGCGCGGTGAAGCCTTCTCCTCCTGCAGCAATTCCTCAACCGCAGTGATGACCTGCTCGTTGAGATCTGCATCCGAATCCGCCGGCGGCCGGTAGTGGATTTCCACCGGGAAGGTACGCCCGGAGACTTCGATAATCGGCGCATCGCCAAAGTGCCGGGAAAACTTTTCCAGGTCGATGGTGGCCGACGTGATGATCAGTTTGAGATCCGGCCGCTTGGGCAGGATGGTCTTCAGGTAGCCCAGCAGGAAATCGATGTTGAGGCTGCGTTCATGGGCCTCGTCGATGATCAGGGTATCGTATTTATTCAGCAGCGGATCGCGCTGGATTTCCGCCAGCAGGATACCGTCGGTCATCAGCTTGATATGGGTGTGCTCGGTGCTCTGGTCGGTAAAGCGCACCTGATACCCCACCGAATCCCCGAGCGATTGCCCCAGTTCTTCGGCGATGCGGTTGGCCACCGTGCGTGCGGCAATCCTGCGCGGCTGGGTATGGCCAATCTGCCCGAAAATACCGCGCCCCAGCTCCAGGCAGATTTTCGGCAGCTGGGTCGTTTTACCGGAACCCGTTTCACCGGCCACCACGACCACCTGGTGCTCTGCGATGAGCCCGGCAATTTCCTCGCGGCGAGCCACCACTGGCAGCCCTTCCGGCCACTCCACCTTTGGCAGCTTGGCCCGGCGCGCCTCGGCCAGGGCCAGCGACTGCGCCACCTGCTCTTGCAGTTGTGCCAGCATGTGATCGGCCGGCTTGCCTTCCTTGAGGCGCCGCCGCGCATTGGCGAGGCTTTTACTCAGGCGAAAGCGATCTCCCCCCATACACAGGTCTATCTGCGCTTCCATCTGTTGGAGGGCCTGCTGGGCGACCTGCTGAAGCGACTGGCGGGATGGATCTTGGCTCATGCGTGACTACTGATTCGGTAAAAAACGACAAACGGGCGATTATACCTGCTGGGACTGCTCGCGTGTGTCCCTACACTTGCAGGCGTTACTCGTGACCTATACTCAGGGCAATGACGCGCATTACAACCCCGGATTCGAGGCCAAAGCGCGACAGTTTCCCAATTACAGACAGCGTGACATCGTCTGGCGCCAGCGAGAGGAACCCCATGCAAGACCTCAAGCCAAAACCCCCGGCAGCCGCCGGGGAGATGCTCGGCCACCCCAAAGGCCTGTTTCTGTTGTTCGGTACCGAGATGTGGGAGCGCCTGAGCTACTACGGCATGCGCGGTATCTTCGTGTTCTACCTGACCTCAGCCGCCACTGCAGCCGTTTTCGGCTGGGAGCATCTGTCGGATACCGAGCTCCAGTCGAAGGCTCTCAGTTACCTTGGCTGGTACGCCATGCTGGTGTATCTCACGCCGATTATCGGTGGCTGGATGGCGGACAATGTCTGGGGCCAGCGACGCTGCATCATGTTCGGCGGCGTACTGATGATGCTTGGGCAATTTGCCATGGGCTTCCCCCACAAGTGGCTGCCCGACGGCACCGAGCTGTACATGTTGTGGCTGGGCCTGGCCCTGATGATCATCGGTAACGGCTTTTTCAAGCCGAACATTTCCACCATGGTCGGCGATCTCTACGAGGAAGGTGACAAACGCCGGGACACCGCGTTCACGATTTTTTACATGGGGATCAACCTGGGCTCCATCCTCGGTTACCTGGTCATTGGCTGGATCGGCGAGAAAGTGGATTACCAGCTGGCCTTTGTGGTGGCAGGACTCGGCATGCTGCTGGGCCTGATTCTGCAAATGACCCAGTCCGACAAGTTTCTCGGCGAAATAGGCAATCAGCCCTCCGCCAAACTTGGCCTCACCCCGAACCTGGGCGCAGAAGAGAAAAAACGTCCTCTCACTCTGGAAGAACGGGACCGTATCAAGGTAATCCTGATCCTGGGCCTGTTTACCGTGATTTTCTGGGCCGGGTTTGAGCAGGCGGCCGGCTCCATGAACCTGTTCGCCAAATACAATACCGACCTGCACATCTTCGGATTTGAAATTCCGGCCAGCTGGCTGCAGATGGTAAACCCGCTGTTCATCATCATTCTCGCCCCCATAGTGGCGAGCATCTGGGTGGGACTGGGATCGCGCGAACCCAGCTCACCGGCGAAGTTCAGCCTCGGCCTGATTTTCCTCGGCCTCGGCTTCGTGTCCATGGTGGGCGCAGCGTTGCAGATTGGTGACTCGGAAACCGCCAAGGCGAGCCCCTGGTGGCTGGTGGTCGCCTACATTTTCCACACCATCGGTGAGCTGTGCCTTTCCCCCATCGGCCTGTCGATGGTCACCAAGCTCTCTCCGTTACGCTACCTGTCACTGATGATGGGACTGTGGTTTGCGTTTATCGGTATCGCCAACAAAGGTGCTGCGGAAATCGGTAAGCTCGTCGGCGAATCCGGCCCCCTCGCGACGTTTGGCGGTGTGGCAATTGCAGCGATTGCGGCGGGGATCATCCTGTTCTTCCTGCGCGAAAAACTGGTGGACTGGATGCATGGTGCCGAAGAGGAAAATACGGTGCTGAAAGACACCACCAAGAAAGAATTCAGTATTACCGCTGATCACGAGGGTGCACCGCAACGGAAATTTGGCGAGTGATATGATTCTCTGAAAAGTACGAGGCGGCAGCGCTACCGGGTAGTGCTGCCGCCCGTTACAACGGATGTACTTCGGGCCCCATTCCGTGGGGAGTATTTTTCACTTTGATGCCCAAACACCGTGATAAGAAGACAAGGCGTCCGCGGCCAGGTTTTCAAAACGCTTCCTCAGCGCCCCTTCACCAGATAGGCAATCGCCTTATCCAAGCCTTCAATGGTCATCGGGTACATATGCCCGTCAACCAAACGCTGGGTCATACCGATACTTGCGGTGTATTGCCAGTACTCTTCTGCCGTGGGATTGAGCCAGATCAGTTTTTCATAGGTATCCGTAACCCGCTGCATCCAGGCTGCGCCCGGCTCCTCATTCATATGCTCGACACTGCCAAACCGGCTGCTGATTTCGTAGGGCGCCATCGAGGCATCGCCGACAAAAATCACCTTGTAATCCTTGCCGTAGGTACGCAGTACTTCGAGCAGCGGCGTGGACTCGCTGTAGCGACGCTGGTTGTCCTTCCACACGTGTTCGTAAATGAAGTTGTGGAAATAGAAATACTCCAGGTGCTTGAACTCACTGCGACAGGCCGAGAACAGCTCTTCACACTGCTTGACGTAGGGATCCATGGAACCGCCCACATCAAAAAATATCAGCACTTTCACCGCATTGTGCCGCTCGGGCACCATTTTGATATCCAGCAGGCCCGCATTGCGCGCCGTGGAAGAAATGGTTTTGTCGAGATCCAGCTCCTCGGCCGCGCCCGTGCGGGCAAACTTGCGCAGTTTGCGCAACGCCACCTGAATATTGCGGGTGCCCAGGCTGATGCTGTCGTCCAGGTTGCGGTACTGGCGCTTTTCCCACACCTTGGAGGCGGACTTGTTGCGGCTCTGCCCGCCCACGCGAATGCCACCCGGGTGATAACCGCTGTTTCCAAACGGGCTGGTTCCCCCGGTGCCGATCCAGCGATTGCCCCCGCTGTGGCGTTCTTTCTGCTCTTCCAGTCGTTTTTTGAATTCCTCCAGCAGTTTTTCCAGACCGCCGAGTGATTCAATTTTTGCTTTTTCCTCTTCCGTCAGCTGCTTGACAAACTCTGCCCGCAGCCAGTCTTCCGGTATAAGCTGCTGGAGAACGTCATCGAGGGTCTCGAGGTCATTGAAATACGCCGCGAACGCGCGATCGAACTTGTCGAAATGTTTCTCATCCTTGATCAGGCAGGTACGGGCCAGGAAGTAGAATTCATCCAGGTTGGCATACACCAGTCGCTGCTGCAAAGCTTCCAGCAACGAGAGTAACTCGGTAATGGAAACCGGCAGGTTATAGCGGCGTAAGTTCAGGAAAAATCCGATGAGCATTGGGTTTCCCCGGGGTGTTAGATGGTACTTGCAGGAGCCTGCGTGCAAGCGAGCAACTTGGAATTACTCGCTTACCGGCAGGCGCCTACAGGGGTGGACTTAGCGATTCTCCCGGCGCGCCATAAACGCCAGGCGCTCGAGCATATGCACATCCTGCTCGTTTTTCAGCAATGCCCCGTAGAGAGGAGGAATCGCCGAGGAGGTATCGCGATTGCGCAGCACCTCTTCAGAAATGTCGTCCGCCATCAGCAGTTTCAGCCAGTCGATCAGCTCGGAAGTCGAGGGTTTTTTCTTGAGACCCGGAACATCGCGGATCTGGAAGAAAATGTCCATGGCCTCAGCCACCAGGGTTTTCTTGATATCGGGATAGTGGACATCCACGATTTTGTGCATGGTTGCCCGATCCGGGAAGCTGATGTAGTGAAAGAAGCAGCGGCGCAGGAACGCATCCGGCAGTTCTTTCTCATTATTCGAAGTGATGATCACAATCGGCCGGTGTTTGGCTGAAATGGTTTCGCCGGTTTCGTACACATAAAACTGCATGCGATCGATTTCCACCAGCAGGTCATTGGGAAACTCGATATCGGCTTTATCGATCTCATCGATGAGCAGCACCACCCGCTCATCCGCTTCAAAGGCCTCCCACAGCTTGCCTTTCTTGATGTAATTACCGATATCGTGAACCTTGTCGACCCCCAGCTGTGAATCACGCAGGCGCGACACGGCGTCGTACTCGTACAGCCCCTGCTGTGCTTTGGTGGTCGATTTGATATGCCACTGGATCAGCTTCAATCCCAGGCTACTGGCCACCTCTTCCGCCAGCAGGGTTTTGCCGGTGCCAGGCTCCCCCTTGATCAGCAGCGGTCGCTGCAGGGTGACTGCCGCGTCCACCGCCATCTGCAGGTCGTCCGTGGCAACGTAACTGTCTGTACCCGTGAATTTCATGGTCGCTCCGGAATAGGTTTATCAGGAATGGCACCATGGTAAAGGAAGGCCGGAGTCCCGCCAAAGGCGGAATCTGTCAGATTGAATGACGGCAGCAAGCGCGCGGGAGCCGCGCCAGCGGATTTGGATGTGGAAATTGATCTATAGAGAAGATATGGCGCTCAGGCTACCTGAGCGCGGCGACGGCGTACCACCTGCCGTCCCTTGTCGGTGATATACCAGCGGATTCCGAGATGACTGTGGATCTTGCCGACCATCTCCAGCACCAGCAGGCTGTTCAGGGCACGGGCTGCGGAGTTGGTCTCCATACCCCCCTCCTGCGCCATGCCTGCCAGGGAGCGGAATACGCAGTCCCCGTTGTTCAAGAGGCTGAGTACATGCAAGGCATTGTCATCGAGCTTGCGGATCTGGTTGAAATCCAGCGTCGGCCCCTGATCCGGGTCACCCTCAATTTCATGCTCCAGGAGCGGCATCATCTCGAGCTGCATGGCCCGAATCTCCTGCTCCAGGTTCTCTACCCGGGCGCGCGCAATACTCGCATCCCGCAGCTGACGCCGCGCCGCATTGAACACGAACATACGTGAAGCAATGGCCGCCAGCAGGCAATAACCGGTGAAAATCAACAGGCGCGAGGGATCCCCCTGAATCTCGATCAGGAGGTCACTCTGGGTAAACTTCAGGAAAATGGGCACCATCAGGGCGCCGCACAGGCCCATGATGAGGCAGCGGGCGAGACCGGCAGGATCCTCTTCCGTAAACAGCATCTGGTAGTAGTTCACCAGGCCACCGAGGATGCCGGATACCAACATCACGGCAGTCAGAATTAACAGATGGTCGAGCATCCCTGTCCCTTCGTCAGTCGCACAACCAATGCCCTATCCGGCACCTTGTGTGTTTTGTCTGATTCTTGCTTTGTCAGTGCCTGCCCGCACCATCAACGAAGGCTGACTGGTAAACCACTGTATCGATCCACCGGTTGCATCGTGACAACATGGCCCGGAACAGGCTCTATTAGATATAGCAGCTGCCCCCTGTACCAGTGGGGCAGAAACAGGAAAGGAGGGAAGGATTGGCGCGGTTTCCCGCGCCCTGAGAAGGATCGGCCGGCAGGGAAGAATCAGAACCAGTAGTCAGTTCTGACTATCAGGTTAATACTGGTCGCTTTCTGTCATGCGACGATCTTTGCGCCGGTGCATGACCAGCATAACGATGCCAATCGCCAGCATCACGGCGAAGGCCCCACCTGCGGCAAACACCAAGCTGGCCGACACCTCGGGGGTCGCGCCGTCCTCTTCAAACACCATTTGATACGCAAATAGGGGCAACAGCGGGATTGGCGGAGCTTCGGCAACCGTGCCCCGCGCCGGTACCAGCAATACAACTGCCGCTTCCAGCAGGATCAGGTAGCGCAACCAGGACCAGCGCCAGTTGCGCATAAACCACCAGCCGGAGGCCAGCAGCACGATGACCCCACCGACGTAGATAAGCCACGCCAATTTAAATTCTTCAACCATAGTGTTCGCTTAACATGCTCTTTTGATTATTCATCCCCAACCCAGGTGACGATGTGATCTTCGTAATCATCCGGGTCCACATTCTCTTCACTGATCACTTTATCCTGCACCGAAATACCCGCCTCATGCACAGAGTTGGGATCCCCTGATATCAACGGATGCCAGCTGGCCAGTGGCCGGCCTTCGGCGAGGGTTCGATAGGCACAGGTCACAGGGAGCCAGGTAAATGTTGCTAAATCTGCAGGCCGGAGCTGTATGCAGTCCGGGACATGCTGTTTACGCTGCGGGTAGTTGGTGCAGCGACAGCTATGCGTGTCCAGCAAGCGACACGAAACGCAGGTAGTATAAACCTCGCCGGTATCTTCATCTTCCAACCGGTGCAGACAACAGCGGCCGCAGCCGTCACAAAGAGACTCCCACTCCGCCTCGGTCATTTCCTCAAGCCGCTTGCGCAGCCAGAAAGGCGTCTGGCTTACCACCTGTATCCCCTCGCATCAGCGACAGCCATGCGGCTCATCCCCGCGGCAGCTTGCTGTTCTGCGCGGCGATTGCCCGCATTTCATCGTCAGCCACCGGCGGCATCTGCAGATAATAGCCCTGTTCCTGCAGCGCATTCATGACCTTATCCACATCTGCGCGCGCCAGTTTACGCTCCGCCGTCAACAGCAGGGTGGTCACATGTATCGGTTTGCCAAATAGCGCCTGCAACTTTTCCGGTACGCGCTGCATACCCTGTGATTTTTCCACATACAGGTACATGTCCGATTCCCGCGGGCTGCGGTAAATATCACATATGGTTTTCATCAGGAATTTCTCAATTGGGTCAGATACGTCAGCAGCGGCTCGCCAATGACATCCCGGCGCCAGCCCAGCAAACGGCCCTCAAGCTGCGGGCGATCTGCCTGCACCAGCGCTTCCAGTTCTTTCTTTCGCACCAGGATTTCCGGAGGCACTTCACTCGCCTCGGCCACTTCGGTGGACTTTTTCTTCAGCAGTTTCAGCTCATCGCCCTGCCGGCGGTTGAGCGGCTGCGGCAGCGCTGCCGGCAAGTCGGTGCGCTCGGCTGCCCGCGTAATAATGTGCAGCAGGGTGTCGCCATAGAGCCGCAGGGTTTTTCCTTCCAGCCCGGGGCGCGGCAGAGTGGCCACATACTTGGGCAGATCCTGTGCGAGCGACAAACAGACATTTTCCTTGAGCAGGTGATTTCGTGGCACGTCGAGTTGTCGCGCTTCGCGCTCGCGCCAGGCGCAGAGATCCTGCAGCGCGGCAACCTGTTTGCCGCGCAGGCGCCAGGCCCCTTTGACACGCTGGTAGTACAGCTCCGGCGCTTCAGGGTTTCGCGCGGCCTGCACAAGGGCCGCACAATCTTCCTGCAGCCAATCCAACCGCCCCAGTTCACGCAGGCGCTTGAGGAGCATGCCATACACCAGCGGCAACCAGGCCACATCCAGCGCGGCATAGTTTTTCTGGGATTCGCTCAGGGGCCGCTGCAGCCAGTCCGAGCGTGTTTCGCTTTTCGGCAACTCAATCTGCAGCAGTTGCTGCACTGTTGCCGCGTACCCGAGCCCTGCCCCCATATTGGTCAGGGCAGCGGCAATCTGTGTATCAAAGATCGGCTCCGGCACAGCGCCGAGTAAGCGCTCGAGCGTTTCCAGGTCCTCGCTGCAGGAGTGCATGACCTTGACCACCCGGGTATCCAGCAACAGGTCACGCAGTGGCTGCAGGTCTTCGATCACCAGGTTGTCGATCAGGTAGCTGTGTTTACCATCACCGATCTGCACCAGCGCCGGCAGCGGGTAAAAGGTGCGGCTGCGCATGAACTCGGTGTCCAGGGCAACGGCACTCTGCTGACGCCAGCGCGCGCACAGTTCGGCGAGTTGCGCACTGTTGTCGATCCAGATTGGTGTGGTATCCACCAGTTGTTTGCTCACTTGTTGCATCACAGCACCGTACGGCTATTGAAGGCGTGTGCCAGGGTACCGCCGTCGATGTATTCCAGCTCGCCGCCGATGGGCACGCCGTGGGCAATACGACTCACGGTGACCCCTTTTGCCCGCGCGCGCTCGGCAATGAATTGCGCAGTCGCTTCCCCTTCGACCGTGGGGTTGGTGGCAACGATCAATTCGCGCACCATCCCTTCCCCACTGCCCCCCAGACGCTCGCCGAGCATGTCCAGCCCAAGGTCTGCGGGCCCGATACCATCAATCGGGGAAAGATGGCCGTGCAGTACAAAATAAAGCCCGTGGTAATTGCCCGCCTGCTCGATGGCCAGTACATCTGCCGGGGTTTCCACCACACACAACAGCGACCGGTCGCGCCTGCTGTTGGTGCACAGGGAGCAGATATCCAGCTCGGTCAGCGTGCGGCACTGGCCGCAGCGCCCGACCTTTTCCACAGCCTGCTGCAATGAGCTGGCCAGCAGGCCTGCCGCGTCGCGATCTTTTTCCAGCAGGTACATGGCCATGCGCTGGGCGGACTTTGGCCCAACACCGGGCAAACAGCGCAGTGCGCGTATCAGGTCTTCAATAAGGGGGCTAAACATAAAAATTTCTTTGCTCGCGTAAACAAAAGGGCCCTCGAAGGGCCCCCTCTGCGGTCACCTCTGGAGCTCAGCCGAAGGGAAACTTGAACCCTTCCGGCAAATTCATCCCGGCAGCCATACCACCCATGTGCTCCTTCTGGAGCTTCTGCTGTGCCTCCTCAACGCGCCTTACGGTATCGTTGACCGCAGCCGCCAGCAGGTCTTCCAGCATCTCCTTGTCTTCGCCGAGCAAGCCCGGATCGATATCCACAGAAGTGACATCGTGACGGCCGTTCATGGTGACTTTGACCATGCCCGCACCGGCTTCGCCGGTCACGCGCAGGTCTGCCAGCTCCTTCTGCATCTTTTCCATGCGCTCTTGCATGTCGGCCTGCATTTTCTGGGCCTGTTGCATCAAGTCGCCCAAACCTTTAATCATGACTTCACCGCTTCAAAAAATAGTTGCTTCGATTTATCCACAGCCGGGCTCAGCCCAGGAACTCCACGGATTCCGGTACCAGCTGCGCACCCAGTTCGGCCTGCAGATCCTGCACCAGTGGATCTCCACTCAGGGCATCCCGGGCCGACTGCAGTTGGGCCTCTTTCGTCGCCGCGACCAGGCGCGCCGGAGTTCCCCCCACGACTTCGCCAACCTGGATTTGAACCACCAGGGGCTGCTGAAAGAAATCCCCCAGCACATCCGCCAGCCGGCGCTGGTGCCCTTCGTCGTAAAGGCTGCTGAATGCATGATCCAGTGTGAAGGAAAGTATATTGTCCTGCCGTCCCAGCAGCTCCAGGTGCGATGCAATGGAATGCAGGATACCCGTCACCCCCAGCTGTGGGTACATAGCCGGCCAGCTGCCGGGGGTCAGGGCTTCCAGCCTTGCCGCTGGCCGGGCCGGCTCGGCCGCAGCCGGCTTCACTGGCTGCGCAGCGGGTGACGGAGCAGCTGGGGCTGGGGCGGACACCACCGCAGCGACCTGCTGGCGCAAGCGCTCGCGCATCTCGGCACGGGCATCAGGTTCAGGCGCCTGCCCGACAGCCTCCTGATATTCAGGGTGCTGATGCATAACCGGCGCGGACATATCCTCATGCACGGGATTCTCGGCGCCGGGGCCGGATAGCGCTTGTTCTGCGGCAGGCACCCGCGATTGATCGTCAACCGCGCCATTTTGCTCCACCGGCATCGGCGCAGCGTGATCAGGTGCGGCCTGCTCGCGAGCGGGGGCGGCCTCCTCTACGAATGCCTCAACCGGAGAAGATGGCGGAGTCGGCGCTACATCATCGGCTCTTACTGCGGGCTCTTCCCACGGAGGAGTGTCATCTACTGGCGCTTGTTGCGGCTGTAGTGACTGGGGCTCTGGTGATTGAGGCCCTGGTGATTGAGGCTCTGGTGATTGGGGCTGGGGCGCTGCCTGCAGGGCCGCAACGTCCTCGCGAGCGTGTTGCGCGGGCGCAACACCAACCGCCGAGGAATAGTCACCAGGCTGGTAATCCGGGCCAGCCGGCGCCGGGTCAAGCTCGCGGGACGGCTTTTTTTCGCCAACATCCTCACCCATTACCGTCGCGTTTTGATCAGGTACGAATCCAGACGGAATGGCTGGAGCCTGCTCAGGTACCGCAGGAGTCGCCGGCGCACCAATCCTGGCCGTCGGTATATTTGCCACACCCTGGGGCTTGAACGCCAACATGCGCAGCAGTGCCATTTCAAAACCACCGCGGGGATCCGGCGCCAAAGGCAAATCCCGGCGAGCCAGCAGTGCCATCTGGTAATAGAGCTGCACGTTTTCACTGGCAATAGTTGCGGCGTAACGCTGCAGCAGTTCCGCGTCACCAAGCGCATTATCTATAGCCTGTGGCAGAACCTGTGCGATTGCGATCCGGTGCAGGATTGACGCCAGCTCTGCGAGGGCGGCGCTGTAGTCCGGAGCCTGCTCGGACAGTGCATTCACCGCAGCAAACAGGGCCGCAGGGTCTTCCGCGGCCAGGGCCTGTACCAGCTTCCAGACCAATGCACTGTCGAGAGTACCGAGCATTGCCCGCACTTCGTCTTCACTAATCTTGCCGCCACCAAAGGCAATTGCCTGATCGGTAAGGCTCATGGCATCGCGCATACTGCCGTCGGCAGCGCGACCCAAATGCCAAAGCGCCGCTTCCTCGAAGGGCACAAGTTCCTGTTCCAGAACGAAGCGCAGGTGCGCCACCACCCGCTCGGGGCTCATATTCTTGAGATTGAATTGCAGGCAGCGCGACAGCACGGTGACGGGGAGCTTTTGCGGATCCGTTGTCGCCAGCAGGAACTTGACGTGGGGCGGCGGCTCTTCGAGCGTCTTCAGCAGCGCGTTGAAAGAGCTGTTGGAAAGCATGTGCACCTCGTCGATCAGGTACACCTTGTATCGGCCTCTGGTCGGCGCGTACTGGACGTTTTCGAGCAGTTCGCGCGTATCTTCCACCTTGGTGCGCGATGCGGCGTCCACTTCGATCAAATCCACGAAGCGGCCGTCGGCGATCTCGGAGCACGCGGAACACTGACCACAGGGCTCAGAGCTTACCCCTGTCTCGCAGTTAAGGCATTTGGCTAAAATTCGCGCAATGGTGGTCTTGCCCACCCCGCGTGTACCGGCAAAGAGATAAGCGTGATGCAGGCGATTGTTATCGAGGGCATTGATCAGCGCCTGGAGCACGTGCTCCTGACCGACCATTTCCCGGAACAACCTCGGCCGCCACTTCCGCGCCAGTACTTGATAACTCATCCGCTCTCCGCGCCATCTGGCGCCTTCTATTGATTCAGGGGCACAACTGCAGTTAGCCTGAGGACAGGTTCACAGCACCTCAATTTGAGGCTAGGGCCGCATTATACCGGCATCACCAGATAGGGATAGACATGCCATCAATCAGGCCGCTCAATCGCTCTGCCGCAGGAAAACGACCACTCGTCTACTCCGCTTCATGTATGTTATAACTTCGCGTCACCCGCCATATAACTATCAGAACGAACGCTGTACGGGGTTTCCACTATCCGATGAATAAAGCCCGGAAGACTCTTCTGGAATCGCTGTTTGCCGATCATGGCCAAGCGCTCGTGCGCTTTGTCACCAGAATCGTGCGCAGCACAGAAGATGCGGAAGATATTGCTCAGCATGCCTACCTGCGCCTGCAAAAGCTCACTGACGAGAAAGACCTTGAGAACCCCCGCGCCTACCTGTTCCAGATTGCCAACAACCTGGCAGTCGACCAGCTGCGCCGGGGAAAGCTACACATCGACTATGTAAGTCAACAGCTTCCTGCCGAAGGCGCTACCGCTACAGATGAGGATTTTGCCTACCATCAGTCTCCAGAGCGGGTGCTGGCAGCCCGGCAGCAACTGCAGGCTATTCATGAGGCCATGGACAGCCTTCCCCTGAAGTGTCGACAAGCCTTCCTGCTCCACCGCAACCGCGGGCTCTCTTACACCGAAATCGCCCAGGAGATGAACATCTCGGTCAGTAGTGTGGAGAAATACATCCTCCAGGCACTCAAAGTGTGCAGGCAAAAGGTCGAGGCCTGATTCCGGCATTCCGCGCCGGCACAGGCACTCGCCCCGACATTTGCAGAGCAGGCTATGGCGTCCCGCACCCGATTTATCATGCAAATGCACCCGATGCACTGATCTGAAGCAAGCCGACTAAATTTATTTGAGGGGTGTCCAACTACGTTCGTCTTAAGTATGAGCAGCGGTATCCAGATAAGAAAATCCGGATCCCACAGGAAATTTGTGCTAAATTTTGTCAGCTTTTATCGCAAAAATTGCACAAGAAGCTCAACCAAGTTGATTTGAGCGCCAATTTTTGGGCACCATATTGGTGCGAGACAGAACTTTTCAGCCAAATCATTATGCGCTGCCAGGTTAAACCCCACCTGCAGCTACCTGGGCGAGCCCAGAATTCAGGAACACTTTAAGGTATTAGTGCGGTGAACCCTCAGGAAGTACACGACGTACAGTCGGAAGACAGACTCGACCAGGCATGCGCCTGGATCGCACGCCTGCGCTCCGATGACTTAAGCATGGCCGACCGCCGTGCTTTTTCCGCATGGATCGCGGAATCCAGTGCGAACCGCCAGGCATTCGACGAAATGTCTGAACTTTGGGGAGACCTCGGTGTGCTCTCACACCTGCCAATTGACGAGCTATACCCGGAAAGCGTTCCCAGCACCAACTTTCGCCACGCAGACAAGCCTGTCGCAGCCAGCACTAAAGGCTCTGCTGCAGCGACAGATAATGCCCCCGGCTGGAGCCTGCCCCAGTGGCTGCTCGGTGGCGGACTGGCCACTGCCTGCCTGAGTGTCGCGCTTTGGGTGGGCAACCAATGGCTGCAACAGGGCCCTACTGACGAGCAAACCTACGCAACCACGGTCGGTGAGACCCGTGTAGTCGCACTGCCGGATGGCTCGCAAGTCCACCTGAACACCAACTCCGAACTGGTGGTCAACTTCAGCCGCGAAGAGCGCCGCACCCAACTCCTGAAAGGCGAAGCCTATTTTGAGGTTGCCCGCCAGACATCGCGGCCGTTCAGCGTCGCAGCCGGTGCTGCCAACATCCGGGTGCTGGGAACGCAATTCAATGTGGAGCGCAACCCTGAGAACACCCGCGTTTCTGTCACCGGCGGTGTGGTTGCCGTCAGCGAATCGCGAACGGCCAGCGGCCTGCAGCCGGAGTCTGTCAAGCTTACCCGCAATCAGAAAGTCAGTGTATCCAATGGCGGCATTGGCGATGTTGGCCACACTTCCGCCGAAGAAGCCCTGGACTGGACTCGTGGTCAGCTGGTGTTCGATGAAACACCCCTGCGCGATGCACTGGAAGAACTCAATCGCTACCTGAGTGTTCCCGCCGCAGCCCCGGGCCTCGGCGACCGCACACTGTCCGGTACTTTCGAGCTCACGGATCCAGATAGCACACTTTCTGCTATCGCTGCGGCACTGGGTCTCGAGCAGGATCACAGCGACCCCAACCTGACTCTCTTGTCACCCAAGCCTAACTAAGATATAAACCCCCAGCGGGGTGATCGTATTTTTTTTAGCCAAAAGCATCCACACCCCCCAGTAAAACGAAAGATTACAAATTAACTCCTTTCCGGTGCCGATCGCGCCGGAAGAGGCGGGTGGGACTATTTCTTTGAAACTCCGGCACTGGGCGTCTTTGTCTTTGACGGGAATACTGGCAGTACTCTCAGAGAGTGCCCTGGCCGGCTGCCCGAAAGATGGCGTTCAGCTCCCCGCTGGCAACCTGTCCCGCGCGCTTATCTCACTCGGCCGTCAATGCCGGGTGTCGCTCGTTGTAGAGACTGAAATTGCGGCCAACATCCACATCGCCGCACGACACCTGCAGACCCCTGATGGCAGCATAACCCCTGCGCTGAATGAGCTGCTGAAAACTACTCCGCTCACATTTACCCATACGGGCACGAATGCAGTCGCTGTTCTGGCCCGCCCGGAGGATGCAGCGCCGCCACAGGACGACCTGGTTCCATTACCCGCGGAAGAAGTGACCGTAACCGGCCGCAGCCTTACGGGCAGCCACCTCCGCTACCTGAAGCTGGACAGCTACGCCCCTATCGACGTGCTCGCCCAGCCGGAACTCGAAATTACCGGCGCCCAGACCATTGCGGAACTGCTGAAGTACTTGCCCGCCGTCTCCGGCAACTCCACCAGCACCTCCGTGACCAACGGTGGTAACGGAACCGCTACCGTCACCCTGCGTGGGCTGCCCGCCAGCAATACGCTGGTACTCATCAATGGACGACGCATTGTCAGTAACGGATTTGGCGGCGAAGCAGCCGACCTGAACACCATCCCGCTTTCTGCTGTTGACCGCATCGAAGTGCTCAAAGATGGCGCCTCCGCAGTTTACGGTTCCGACGCGATTGCCGGAGTGGTCAATATCCTGCTGCGGCAAGACTTCGACGGACTGTCTGTTAATACATATTACGGACAAAGCGCTCGCGACGACCAGCAAACTGAGTCCTATAACCTGACCTGGGGCAAGGGCAGTGAAAAGGGCCACCTGATGCTGAGCCTGGCGCAATACCGTCAGGGCGGAATTCTGAGTCGTGACCGCAGGCTGTCGAAAAGTGCAGACAATCGCAATTGGGGCGGTACGGATTTACGCTCGTCAGCCGCACCGCAGGCTTATATCGCCCTTGCCGATGAAGTGGTCACCAATAGCGAGGATGGGTATCGAGCCTGGACCCCAGAAGACCTGTACAACTTCCGCGAATATACGTCCGCACGGGTACCTTCAGAACGGCAATCCCTATATCTGGCCGGCAAGCGGGAAATCGAAGACAGCGTTGAGTTCCACACCGAGGCCATGGTGGTTCGCACCCGTTCAAAGGCAACCCTGGCGCCCACTCCGGTGTTCACTCGCTTCGACAACGGCGACCTGACCATTGCCGCAGATCAGGTCTACAACCCGTTCGATCAGGAGATCACCGATGTCCGCAAGCGCGTTATCGAGCTGGGCCCGCGAATCCAGACCAACGGTACAGATACCTGGCGCCTCAACAGCGGGATTAAAGGCCTCGTCAACAACTGGCAGTGGGAGCTGGTAGCCACCACCCATTACACGCGCGCGCACGAGACACTCAACAATCTGATCGATCCACATCGGCTTTCTGCAGCCTTAAAGGGACCAGAGGAGTGCTCTGTCAGCGCCGGATGTGTTCCCGTCGACCTCCTCGGCCCAAGTGGCAGTATTGGTGAAGACCAACTGACATTCATTCGCACTGAAAATGACGTGGATGGTGCCAGCCGCATGACCTCATTGACGTACATCGCTGATGGCCCGCTCGGTCAGAATTCCGCGGGCGACATCCTCGCCGCGGCGGGGGTTGAAGTGCGCAGGGAGTCCATCGACTTTACTTCCACCGAAGCTGAAGGCCTGTCACTGATTGGCGGGGTTGCATCAGGCTCCGCCGAAGGCGAACGCCTGATCGGTGAAGCTTTCGCGGAAATTTCCCTCCCGCTACTGAAGGGAGCATTGTGGCTGGATGGCGCCGTTCGCTATTCCGACTACAGCGATTTCGGCAACACGGCCAACCCCAAAATTGCTCTCCGCTGGCGCCCATGGCCATCGGTACTGGTGCGCGCCAGCTACGCCACCGGCTTTAAAGCACCCACGCTGATCGACATGAACCAAAGTGGCTACCAGAGCCAGGAGTACCTCTTTGACCCCTGTACCAACAGTTACGCCGATCAGCTTCCCGGATGCCGGGGCCGTGCAGACCAGGCCCGCATCCAATATCTGACAGAGTTTGGCGGCAACCCGCACCTGCAACCGGAAACTTCCGACAACCGCGCTCTCGGCATCGTCTGGACGCCCGGGGACTTTACTGGCTTCCACGCCAGCCTGGACATCTTTGAAATTCGCCAAAACGACGTCATCGACACCAGCCCGCAATACCTTATTAACCAAAATGCCTACAGTGGTTTGTTTGCCGAACGGGTGCAACGGGATGCCAAAGGTGACATCACCCGAATTGTTGCCACTCGCCTGAATATCGGGGCGCGTGAAGTTACCGGTATGGACACGAGCTTGCGCTATCAATACCAGTCAAAATCCCTGGGGCTGATTCGCTGGTCTATGAATAGCAGCCATATTTATCGCTACCTGAACCAGCTGGCGCCTGGCAGCCCCATAGAAGATCTCGCGGGCACCTTTATTGATGCGGCGAGCGGCGGTGCGGGGTCGCTGCCCGACTGGAAAGCAAACACCGGTGTGTATTGGCAGAAAGGCCGCTGGGAAGGTGGATACACCGTGCATTTTGTCAGCGCGATGGACGAAAGTTTTACCCTGAATGACAAACCAGTGAATCGCTCGATCAGCAGCTGGACAACACATGACCTGCAGTTTGCCTACGCGGTGCCCGCCGGGATGCGTTTCGCGATCGGTATCGACAACATGCTGGATCAGTCTCCGCCATTTGCCGCCTCCGCGTTCAATGATAATTTCGACGGGCGAACCTACGACCTAACAGGCAGATACTGGTACACCACTTTCAGCTTTAGCATGTAAGTGTTTTTTCGGGCTAAATACGCCGCATCCTTTCCTCAAGAATAAATCCAATCCATACGGCGCCTCATCGCGAGCACAGCGCAAGACCGCAGGTGGCACCAAACTCTCACACCCCCAAGCCAACCGGCGCACATTAATTTCGCCTTTTTCCCCCACTTTGACGTAACAATTAGCCCTTCAGAACCAAAGGCGCAATTTCATTCACCAATCTCCTTGAACGAAGAAAAATTGTTCTAGTGTTGTAGCAAGCCTCTGTTGATAGAAGTTCGCAGTTGTCAGGGAGGGTGCGGCCAAATTCGGCGAACATTACCGGTATCAGGAGAGGTATACCATGGACAAAACCCGTCTTTCTCGGGCAATTACGGGCGCAATCGCGGCAGCCGCCGTCACATCGAGTTTTTCTCCCTTCTCTTTCGCCCAGGACACCCAGGCACAAGTGGAGGAAGTTGTCGTCACCGGTTCTCGTATTCAGCGTGCAACAGACGCCAATAGCGCCACTCCCATCAGTGTCTTTGACGCAGCACAGTTGGAACAGTCTGGCCAGACCACACTGGAAGATTTCCTGCAAGACATCCCATCAATGACAGGTGGCCAGTTGGGTTCATCGGTAAACAATGGCAGCGCCGGTTTGGCTACAGTGTCATTGCGCGGCCTAGGCGCCAACCGAACTCTCATTCTGATGAATGGCCGCCGCCTTAGCTCTTCCGCAGGCGCCACCGGCGTAGTCGACCTGAACACCATCCCCACTTCCATCATTGAACGCGTGGAAATCCTGCGCGATGGTGCCTCAACCATTTACGGCTCCGACGCCATTGCCGGTGTAATCAACATTATTACCAAGAAAGGTTTTGAAGGTGCAGAGCTGACGTTTGATTATGGCTCTTCCACCCACGGCGATGGCGATGAATATCTCGCCGCAATGACGATCGGCGCCGCAAATGATCGCGGGCACGTAATGCTCAACGCGCAATACACCAAGCGCGAAGACATTTCCCAGGCCGACCGCAATTTCTCCGAGTGCCCACTGCGTGAAATTGGCGGCCGGATCTTATGTGGCGGCAGCAGTACCACAACCCCCGCCCGCTTTTCACCGGTTTCAAACTCTGACCAGCTTGTTCTGGATCCTGTCGAGGGCGTGCGGGCATTCGATACCGCCAGAGATGCGTACAACTTTGCCGAGGTGAGTTACCTGATCACTCCCCAGGAAGTTGCATCCATGTATGGCTACGGCACATACGAGCTCTACGACTGGAAAGACGTAACCACGATCAATGGGTTCACCGAACTTTCCTTCGTCAATCGCCGCTCCGACCAGTTGCTTGCGGCTGAAGGTACCTTCTGGGGCCCACAAGTTCCCGTGTCCAACCCCTACAACCCTCTGGACGAGACCGTCACCATCGGGCGACGCCTTGAGGAGACCGGCGGTCGCGCCTTCTCCCAGGACCTGAACACCTGGCGGGGCGTCGTCGGCTTTGAAGGCGAGCTTTGCAATGAGTGGGCCTGGGATATGTCGTACAACTATGCACGTTGGGTGGATGCCCAGATTGACCGCGGACGCGGCAACACCGTGCGCTTTGACAACCTGCTGGACCCCGTCGCTTGTGCGGCAGACGAGGAGTGCGCTCAGGCACTCGCGGACTCTGGCGGTGTCCCGGCCTGGGATCCCTTCACAGTAGGCACCCTCACCCCGGCAATGCAGGACTATGCCCTGGTGACCAATTCACCGGTCGAACGTTCCACCCTGCGGAGCCTGCAGGCGAACCTGGTGGGTGACTTCGGCGACTGGAGCCTGACCGGCGAACCACCAGCGTGGGCAGTAGGTTATGAGCACCGTTCAGAAAGCGTGGAAATCGTCGCCGACGGTGCGGCAGAAATCGGACAGATCTACTTCGTCAGTGGCGATGCCTGGACAGGTCGGTATAACGTCGACGAGTTCTACGGCGAAGTGCGTGTTCCCATTCTCGAAGGCCGCCCCTGGGCACAGGTACTTGCGTTCGAGGCGTCCTTTCGCTATTCGGATTACAGCACCATCGGCGATGACACCACCTTTGGCGTAGTACTCGAGTATGCCCCGTTGGAACAGCTCCGTTTCCGGGGTACCTATTCAGAGGGCTTCCGGGCACCGGGCCTCGATGACCTGTTCCTGCCGCCAACCGTATCGGCAGAGTCCTACTCCGATCCCTGTGACAACTACACCCTGAACGACAACGCCAACCTTGTAGCCAACTGTCAGGCCGACGGTATTGCCCCTGGAACGACCTTCGCTTCGGATCAGGCCACCGGTCTGTTTGGGGGCAACGAAGAGCTGGAGGCCGAGAAGTCTGAGAGCTATACGCTGGGTATCGTCTGGACCCCGACGTTCGTGGAAGACATGGACTTCACCGTTGACTACTTCAATATCAGTATCGACGATGCCATAGGCACCCTGACCACGAACACCATCGTGCAGGGCTGCTATGAAAGCGCGGGGTTCAGCTCTCCCCTGTGTGACCTCATCACCGGCGCCGAGTCAGTCGGCACCAGCGTCCTGGCAACCGCTCCTGGTCGTCGCGCCGACGACCTGACGATTGCCGGCCAGCTGCTCAATACCCAGAACGTGGCCACATTTGAAACGTCCGGTGTCGACTTCGGCTTCGATTACAGCGTGGACGCAGGGCCCGGGGTTGTACGCGTCAATGCCACAGCCACCTATCTGCACGAGTGGAAATACCGCGGCAGCGCGGAAGACCCGGTGGTAGATCTGGCGGGCTACTACGGCGCTGACCCGGTAACAACGGCTATCGTCGCCTTCCCGGAGTGGAAGCTCTACTTTAACGTCGGCTACGACTACGACTGCTGGAGCGCCAACACCACGGTGCGCATGCTCGGTGAAGTGGATGATTTTGACCCGGCACCGTCCGATCTGGCCACCCATATCGATGCCACCTGGTACCAGGACTTCAACTTCAGCTACAACCGCTGGGAGAATATTGGAATCTCTGCAGGCGTCCGGAATGCGTGGAACCAGCAACCCCCCTATGTCACCAACAACGATGACATGAACACGCTGATGAGAAGCTACGACACCGTCGGACGCTTCTTCTACGGCAGCGTAACCCTGAGTTTCTAGCCACCTCACCCTGGCCCCGGCGCATCTGCGGCGGGGCCCCTTACCTGTCATTACAACCAATTGAGCCAATCAAGCATTTTATCCCCCAAAGGCCCCTTTCCCGCCTGCGTCACTGTCTTTTGTATCTAACCTCCCCGCGCCCCCCTCCCCCGTACCTGTCATTCATCCCGAAAAGAAAATTTCATTTTTTTTTGAGGGGGTCGATTCCTGGTTCGTTATACATCCGTTGGGAAGGAAATAGCCACTTGGGGGTAGCTATTTCCAGCTAATACCACACCCGTGGTGAAACTTATAAATCCAACGATCTTAGAGAGGATTTACAATGAAAAAGAACCTCCTGTCTGTAGCAGTAGCTGCTGCGATCACGGTTCCAATGTTCCCTGCTTTCGCGCAAGAAGACGCCGCGATGGTAGAAGAAGTAGTCGTTACTGGTTCTCGTATCGTACGTGCGAACCTCGAAAGCCCGACTGCAATCACTACTCTGGATTCGTCCAATATTGAATTTTCCGGCGAGCTGAACAGCGCAGACATTCTGCGCTCACTGCCAGCAACTGGTGTATCTGGCCTTTCCTCCAGCAACTCCAACTTCCTGACCTCTGGCGGCGGTATCAACACTGTTGAACTGCGCAACCTGGGCGAAGACCGCACCCTGGTACTGGTAAATGGCCGTCGCTATGTTTCCGGCGTTGCTGGCACCGCTGCCGTTGACTGGAACACTATTCCTACAGAACTGATCGAGCGCGTTGATGTAATCACTGGTGGCGCTTCCGCGATCTACGGTTCCGACGCTTTGGCTGGTGTAATCAACGTTATCCTGAAGGACGACTTTGAAGGTGTAAGCATCAGCACCTCCCATGGTGAAACTCTTGAGTTCGGCGACGACCAGACAGATCGTTTCAACCTGACTGCCGGCGGCAACTTTGACGACGGACGTGGTAACGCGGTTGTTTCCATCACCTACAGTAACGAGGGTGGCGTTCTTTCCCGTGATCGCAAGAACACCGCGGTGGACGACCTGTCTGCTATCTACTTTGGCGGTGATGTTACCGATAGCGTTGCACCATTCTACTCCTCTTTCTCCGAGTATGGCCGCTTCGGTATTCCATCTAACGGCGACCAGTACGTGTTCGACAACGACCTCGGTGAAGTCGTGGCATGGGATGGCGACAAGTACGGATTCAACCGTCAGCATTTCCGTCGTTACACTGTACCTACCGAACGTTTCCTGATCAGCAACAACCTCACCTACAATATCACTGACTCAGTAGAAGCCTTCGTAGAAACTACTTTCGCACGCACTGAAACTCAGACTGAGATCGAGCCTTATCCGTTCTCTTACGAAGATTTGTACATCGATGGCATTTCCATCGATAACCCCTTCGTACCTCAGGAGCTCCGTGATCTGGCCGTAGCTGCAGGCGATGACCACATCCAGTTCGTACGTCGTACCACTGAGCTGGATCAGCGCGGTTCCTTTGCGGAACGCCAGACTTTCCGTGCCCTCACAGGCCTCCGTGGCGAGATCAACGACTGGAACTGGGATGCCTTCATTGGTCAGGGCCAGATGCAGGATAGCCAGCGTGGTACCGGCCAGCTGAACATCTCCAACTTCCGCAACGCTCTGAACGTCGTGGACGACGGTAACGGCAACATCATCTGTGCCGACCCTGCCGCAGTCGCTGAAGGCTGTGTGCCGATCAACATCTTTGGTAAAGGCTCCATTTCTCAGGATGCTGCCGATTATGTCTCTGCGCCGTCCGTCCGCGACCAGCGCACCAAACAGACCATCGCCGGCATTAACCTGAACGGTACTATCGCAGAACTGCCTGCTGGCCCGCTGAGTCTGGCGACTGGTTGGGAATATCGTGACGAGTACGCGGCTGATTTCCCCGACGCACTGACCCGTACAGGCCAGAACGCTGGTAACAAAGAAGAACCGACGGAAGGCAGCTACGACGTCAATGAAATCTATGTCGAAGTGGAAGCCCCTGTTTTGGCCGGCCTGCCGCTGGTTCAGTCACTGAGTGTTGGCGCGGCTTACCGTTATTCCGATTACAGCACCATTGGCGACACCGAAGCCTACACAGGCCGTGTTTCATGGGTGGTTGACGATTCCCTGCGTATCCGCGGTCAGTATGCTCGTGCAGTCCGCGCGCCGAACATTAGCGAACTGTACTCCCCAGGTGGTGAGAACTTTGCTTCTGTCAGCGACCCCTGTAACGGCGTAACTGCATCCACCACTGGTGTTGTAGCCGACAACTGTCGCAGCATCCCGGCGGTTGCCGATCGTATCGCTTCTGAAGGCATTTTCGAGCTGACCCAACCAGAAATCCAGGGCACTGGCGGTTTCACTGGCAAGGGTAACGAGAATCTGTTCACCGAAACATCCGACAGCTTCACCTTCGGTGCAGTATTCGGTCAGGAACTCGGTAACTTCGGTGATATCACCCTGTCTCTGGACTGGTACAGCATTGAAATCGAAGACCTGATCGACACCGTAGGTCGCCAGACTTCTGTTGATTTCTGCTACAACTCTACCAGCTTCCCGAACAACTTCTGTGACTTCATCGTTCGTGATGGCAGCGGCCCTGCGTTCCAGAAAGGTGAGATCACCGAAGTGAACTCTGGCTTCATCAACGAAGGTACACTGAAGACCGAAGGTATCGACCTGCAGGTACAGTGGGGCATGGCTGTTGGTCAGGGCCAGTTGGACGTAGGTCTGAACTACGGACACGTATTGGAGTACACCCAGACCAAATTTGGTGATGCTGACGAACTGGTTGGCGAAGTGGGCTTCTTCGAAGATCAGTGGCTGGCAACCATCAACTACTCCTTGGATCGCCTGATGGTTCAGTGGGAAACTTCCTACCTGAGCGACGCATCCCCGGATCTGAGCAGCGCGGACTTTAACTACTCTGTAGGTGAGTTCGTGACCCACGATCTGTTCGCGTCCTACCAGTTCACCGACAGCATCAGTGCTAACCTCGGCGTAAATAATGTCCTTGATGAAGACGCGCCGATCATCCTGTCCGGTGTTCCGGGCAACAGCACGGGCACCGACACCAACGCGGCAGTGTACAACCCGATTGGCCGTAGCGCGTTTGTTGGCGTTCGATTCACTTTCTAAGTGAAAAAAATATCTTGATCATTTTAGGCGGCCTTCGGGCCGCCTTTTTTTTAGGTCGAAATAATTCATAGATGCCAGATTGGCAACAAATAAGGCAATAGGACATTAGTCACAAAATAATAAAAACCCATTAAATCCGATTATGCTGGCACAAAAGTTAACAAAAAATAAAAATATTGAAATTATCTGCCAGCGCAATTGAGGTTTGCCCCCACGCACTCGTTATTGGTTTGTTGGGCACAGAGGTCGCTGTTTGGGGCAGCGCCCTCTTTCGAAATAAAAAAGTGATAAATGAACCAATAATTGAGAGGGTTTATGAAGACTAACTTCAGGAAGAGTTTATTGGGGCTTGCTATAGGCGCCTCCATTGTGAGCACTCCGGTCTTTGCTGCCGGCAACGTGAACGGCTCCATCGAGGGTACTTTCATCACCGCGGAAGGCGGCAGCGAAATCAACGGCGTCACCGTTACCATCGAGAATGCCGATAACGGATTCAAACGCACCATTTCAACCGGAAGCGACGGTGACTTTAAAGTTAATCTACCTGCCGGCAATTACCGAATCACTGCCACCAAAGAAGGGTATCAAGGTGCCTCTGTAGAGTCCGTAATGGTCTCCATTGGTAGTGAAGCAGACCTCACCATTCCGATGCAAATGGGTAGTGTTGAGGAAGTCGTGGTAGTTGGTGATGTCATCTCCCCAATTCGCACCGGCACCGCAGAATCAGCACTGAACATTGGCCTCGAAGACGTCGCCATGCTGCCGGTTTCAAGAAGCATCGAGTCTGTTGCCTTGCTGGCTCCAGGCACCGTTCTCGGTGACTCTGCCTTCGGTGAAGACAAGAACTTGGTGTCATTCGGCGGCGCATCCGTTGGTGAAAACGCCTACTACATCGATGGTCTGAACGTAACCAACTTCCGCAACGGTCTCGGTGGATCTTCCGTTCCATTTGAGTTCTACGACCAGTTCCAGATCAAAACTGGTGGCTACAGCGCCGAATTCGGTCGCTCTCTGGGTGGGGTACTCAATGCCGTAACCAAGCGCGGTACCAATGAATTCCACTACGGCATGGTTTCCTACTTCGAACCCGGCAGCATGAGAGGAGAAAGCCCTGACACTCTCTCCACTGACGGTACTCTCTACGACCTGAACTCGGAAAACACCAGCTCAAAATACACTACGGACTACTACGTTAGTGGCCCAATCATCCAGGACAAACTGTTCTTCTACGCACTGTACGAACAACAGGAGACTGCGGAAGAGTTCACTACCCGCGGTGCACCCGACACCTTTAATGATCGTGAAATTACCGACGACTTCTGGGGTGTCAACCTGACCTGGAACATTACCGATGATCACCTGCTGACCTACACCCACTTCAGTGACGAGCGCACCCGCGAAAACCAGCAGTACGCTTTCGACACCGATACCAACAAAAAAATGGGTGCGAAAGGCTCGGTATCGGATCAGCGCGGCGGTGAAAACTGGTTGATTCGTTATGACGGCCAAATCACCGATAACTTCAGCGTTTCCGCCCTGCACGGTCAAAACGAGTACAGCCTCACCACCACCGGCAGCACCGACGTTACCTGTCCTTACGTGGTAGACACCAGTGCTGGTGCTATCCCTGGCAACTCTTCCCTCTTCCCGGGCTGTGAAGCGAATGCACGCGTACAGCTTGGTGGTGACGAGCGAATTGCAGACCGCATCGACTTCGAGTGGGTACTGGGCGATCACAGCGTACGCTTCGGCTATGACCAGGAGAGCAACGCGTCTACATCTTCAGAAACCTATTCCGGTCTTGGCTTCCGTGAAGCGGGTGGTGTCTATTATCGCTATTACACCGCTGATCCTGGTACGCAACTTTCCAATGGCGGCATCGTGCCGGATGCCAATGGCGATGGCTCACCGGTACATATCATCCGCTACCGTCTTGGTGAAGTTGCCGGTGACTTTGAGGTTGAATCTAAGGCGTTTTACATCGAAGACACCTGGGAAATCCTCGACAACCTTGAAATCAGCGCCGGTCTGCGTAACGAAACCTTCTCCAACTACAACAGCGAAGGTGACGTATTTATCGAGATCGATGACCAGTGGGCTCCCCGCTTGAGCTTCTCCTGGGATCCAACAGGCAACGGTGAGTCGCGCGTTTTCGGTAACTGGGGCCGCTACTACATGCCGATCGCGTCCAACACCAACGTACGCCTCTCCGGTGGTGAGCTGGGCACTCAGCGCTACTTTGTGTTCGACGGTCAGTATGATCCAGAAACCATCGCGCCAGTCAACATTGGCGCCGAAGGCGTACCGACAACTCAAGAAATTGGTTCAATCCAGGTTACCGGCAGCGGCGAGGTGCCAGATAGCGCCCAGCTGTCTGACGTGAACATGGATCCTATGTATCAGGACGAATTCATTCTAGGTTACGAGCGAGCTTTGAATGACGACTGGACCTTCGGCACCAAATTTACCTATCGCGACCTGAAATCTCACATCGACGATGTGATCATCGATCACGCTATCGACGCGTTGGGTTACGAGCACACTGGTGACGCCCACGGCTACGTTCTGGCAAACCCCGGTAACGACATTACGATTCCATATGATCGTTTTGGTACCGGCGAGCTGGAAATGACCACTTTCTCTGCCGAGCTGTTGGGTTACCCGGAAGCCAAACGTACTTACAAAGAGATGGAGCTTTCTGCAGAGAAAGCGTTCGACGGCGTTTGGGGATTAACTGCAACCTATGTTTGGTCTGAGAGCAAGGGTAATACCGAAGGTTACGTAAAGTCAGACAACGGACAGGATGATGCAGGTATCACTCAGGACTTCGACTTCCCCGAGCTGATGGACGGCGCGTACGGTTACCTGCCGAACGACCGTACCCATAAGTTCAAAGTCTACGGTAACTATCAGCTAGCCGAAGACCTGCTGCTGGGCGCAAACTTCCTGCTGCAGTCTGGTCGTCCGATCAACTCCTTCGGTGCTGGACACCCCAATGGCACTCCCGGATACGGTGACACTTACTACATCACGGATCCGAATGGCGACCTCGTGTTTACCGAGCGTGGTAGCCGCGGCCGCACCAGCTGGGTAAACCAGATCGACCTGTCACTGGTATACAACACTACCTTCGGTCTTGCCGATGTTGAGCTTCGTGCAGAAGTCTTCAACCTGCTGGATGCTGAAGCTGAAACCGAAGTTTATGAGTTTGCAGAACTGGCTCCGGGAACCCCTGATCCCAAATGGGGCATCAACCAGGCCTATCAAACTCCGCGTTACTTCCGCTTCGGCGCAAGCGCGCGTTTCTGATATAAGTTTAACAGCTTAGCCTTACACTGCTCCCCGCCGCTTGGCGGGGAGCAGTCATTTTGAAGGTCAACGCCTCCAACTCACATAACTCTCCCCTGCTGCCGATATATCTCCCGCCTAATGCCGGAACAGCTGGCATTTCATGCACCGTGGCAAAAGCGACTTTAATCTCCCCCCTGGCACAGTCTATTATTGGCTTATTCTCTCGTGGTGCGGGGTATTCCGCACGCGTCCCTTTCGCACTCTCACCTGACTAGTTTTAAGCATATGGATACATTAACCGCGTTCCTGACACTCCTGTTCGTCATGGATCCATTAGGTAATATCCCCGTTTTCCTTGCGGCACTTAAAAATGTGCCGCAACGCCGGCAACTCTTCGTGATCATGCGCGAGCTGGTTTTCGCATTGATTGTATTACTTGTATTTCTCTATGCTGGGCGCTATGTACTCGCTTGGCTTGGCCTCTCACAAGAAGCTATTCGAATTGCGGGCGCAATTATCCTGTTCTTGATTGCCATCCGAATGGTATTCCCGATAGAAGGTGGGATCATGGGAGAAAGACTGGAAGGCGAGCCGTTTTTTGTTCCCCTTGCAGTTCCATTGGTGGCTGGCCCCTCGACGATGGCCATACTGATGCTGATGACAAATAGTGAAGGGGAACAGTTGTGGAATTGGACCCTGGCGCTACTCGGAGCATGGGGCGTTTCCGCCGTTATTCTGTTGGCTTCGTCTCCGCTGGCCCGCCTGCTCGGCAACCGCGGGCTCATTGCCGTGGAGCGTCTTATGGGGATGGTGCTGGTTATGTTGGCAGTACAGTTGTTCTTGGACGGAATCAAGCAAAGTCTCGCATAACCTACGTTACAAATGGCTACCGATTGCGCAGGGCCAGGTAGAGGCTCTGCGTGATAATATCCCTGCTCGGGGATTCACCAAATCTCATATCCACTCCCCACCATCCCGCTCTTCCAGAGCGATTCCGCTTCAGCGTATTTCATTTTTTGTACATACCGGCTAATTTTTGAACCACTCGACGAATGGACATCGAATTCTCGCTTTAGTTAATCCCATCCTAATAAAATTGAATATCAGAAATTTTGTAACAAAATATTTTAATTTTATAAAAAATAAAACACCCAAGAAGATCAATAATCAACCAATACGACCAAAAAAAAAACTCCCCGGCACCCGTTATCCCCTCCACCAAATGTCACGAAAGTTCCATTAGGGATTTTGATCATTTAAAGTCATGTCGCGCTAAAAATACATCTTCACGATAAAAACGTTGTAAGTGCACTAAGTACATAAAGGATGCATTATGATCAAGACCAAGTTGAGCATTGCTGTTGCAGCACTCAGTGGCTTCGCCGCCCTGAGCGCATCAGCACAAGACGCACAGGTAGAAGAAATTGTAGTAACCGGCTCGCGCATAGCTAGCGCAGTCTCCGACACCCCTCGCCCCGTGACCACCGTAAGCGTGGAAGATATCCAAATGAGCGGCGCGGATACTATTGCCGATTACCTGCGCAATTCCTCCTACAACACCCTGGGTTCTTACACCGGCCAGTCAGGCTCGAGCTTTGGCTCCGCGCAACTTGTTAGCCTTAAGGGCCTCGGCGCAGACCGCACAGCAGTACTAGTCAATGGCCGACGCGTGCCGGGTAACCCGTGGACAGGCTCTTCCGCGGTGGATATCAGCACAATACCAATGGCCGCTGTCGAGCGTGTTGAAATCCTCACCGACAGTGCGTCCGCGGTTTACGGGGCAGACGCAATTGGTGGTGTCATTAACATCATCATGAAAAAAGACTGGGAAGGCGCAGAGCTGTCCCTGGGCGCAACCTCTCCCTCGCGCGATAACGCGGATGGCAGAAGCGCCAGCTTTACTTTAGGCACATCTTCAGAGCGCGGCAACGTGGTCTTCTCTGCCGAATATGTGAAGAAAAGCACCATCTTTGACCGAGACCGCTGGTATTCCGCGCCGCAAATTAACGGTACCTCAGGTGTGAATGGGCTGCCGATTGACGGTAGTGACGTACAAGGTATCAACGGTGGAGGTAACTCCGCTTTCACTACCGATTTCACCCAAGCACTCGGTGGTGTTGGCTCCTGTGATTATGCAGGCCTGACCCCAGTAGCAAATCCTTACGGGGTTGAAGGCACCGGCTGCGGTTACGCTTTTGCAAATTACAGCGCTGCGTCCCGGGGTTACGAGCGCCGCTCCACGTTCCTGTCTGGTGAGTTCGACCTGAATGACGATCTGTCAGTGTTCATCGAAAATCGCTTCAGCAACAAGTCAGATAAAGGCGTATTCGCCCCAGCTATCGGCGGTTTTGGTTTTTCTGAATCATCGCCCTACAACGAATTCGGCCAGGATGCCATCCTGTACCATCGCTTTGTTGCGCACGGCACTCGTGACGACTATGGAGATTCCAACGAATTCGACACCACTCTGGGCTTCAAGGGTAACCTGTTCAACGATGCTGTAAACTTCGAAGTTTATGCTCGAGATTATCGCTTTAATGCAGACAGTTCAGGCGAGAACTATGTGATAGCCAGTATCATTACCGATCTGGTTGCATCTGGCGCATACGATCCGACCAATCCGTTCTCAGCGGAAAACGCAGATGCGATAGCGCAATCCAAGGCAACCGTTTCCCGGGATATCAGCACTGTATTCGAAGGCTTTGGCGCTACCTTTGACGGCATGCTGGAGCAATTCTCACTACCGGGCGGCGCGATTGGCTGGGCGGCAGGTGTCGAATCCGCTCGAGAATCATACAAGGATGATTACGACTCCTACCGCGAAGCAGGCAACATTATCGGTTCCGCAGGCATTTCCGCAGGCGGCTCTCGCAGTCGCAAAGCGGCATTTGCGGAAGTCGAGCTGCCGGTGCTGGACACTCTGACTACCAATGTTGCAGCACGCTTCGACGATTACGATGACGTGGGCGGCGAATTTTCTCCGATGGTTTCCCTGCGTTACCAGCCTAGCGAGATCATTACCTTGCGAGCTTCCGCGGGCGAAGGTTTCAAGGCGCCGAACCTGGCTGACATGTACCAGGGCTTCGCTCAGAGCTTTAACGAAACTCCAGACCTGATGCGCTGTGAAGCACAGGGCATCGCACCGGCAGACTGCCCCTCTTCGCAGATCGAGAACTATACAGGCGGTAACATCGAGCTTGCACCAGAAGAAACCTCGTCCTGGAATCTCGGGGTCGTTGTATCTCCGCTGGAAAGCCTGACTTTGAGCGTGGACTGGTGGAACGTACAAATTGACGGAGCGGTTACCCAGCTAGGTCTGGACGACGTACTGCTATTGGAAAAGTCCGGTGAACTACCTGCGGGCATGTACGTAAATCGTGCACCTTCAGCCAACGGCGTACCGGGCGCGATCACTCGTTGCGAAGGCAGCGGCAAAACTGTACCGGATTGCGGTATCGTCAACGTAGTTGCCAACCTGGCCGAGCGTGAGGTCGAGGGTGTAGATCTGAAAGCCAACTGGAGTATCGACACCCAGTTTGGTGCACTGGAAGCTGACTTGAGCTGGTCTCACATCGCGAAGTACAACGAAATCCTTCCAGTTATCGGCCTAAAAGAACAGGCTGGAACGCAAGAATTCCCGCAGGATAAGGCGAACCTTGCGTTAAGCTACAACTGGAACGACGTTACCGTCGGTTATACGTACACCTGGCTGGCAGAAACCGACTCCGACTACGGTGGCACTTTCCCGTCCTGGAGCGGTCACGACGTAACCATGATGTACTCTGCACCTTTCGGTACCGAGTTTTCCCTGGCAGTGCTGAACCTGACTGACGAAGATCCGACTATTGAGGATACCGTTGGTTGGAACTCAGTAACTTCCGCGGTCTCCATGGCACTGACACCAATCACTGGACGCGTTGTATCTGCTGGTATTCGCCACCGCTTCTAAGTGACACTAGATTTTCTGCCCTAAGTAGTACCAAGGGCCAGGAAAAATCACAGACCCCGGCTCCGCCGGGGTTTTGTTTTTTCTATCTCTTACTTTCCAAAGTTTGTGACTACTTGTCACAAATTACAGGCAAATGTTGCCCTTCTCCCGCAACCCTTAAATTAAAGCCGCTTTGTAGACTTCAGCTCCGACAGCTCGGCTTCATAAGCCAATTCAATTTCCCGACTTTCGAGTAGACTGAATGCTTTCGTAAGATGCGATGTGGCAGCCTTGAGATCTCCTAGCAGATATTGAGTTTTCCCCATAAGAAAATGCAGGCGGTGATCATCCGCGTTTTCTTTCAAAGCCTGTTGCAGCCTCGCCTTAGCAGCCCGGTATTCTCCATTCATAAATAGGCTTTTCGATATGTAATACTGATTATGGGGATTGAGAGCGAGTAGCTCTTGCTTCGCCTCGAGAAACTTTAAGGCCTGTTGCGCATTTCCGCTTTCACGATAAAGCCGCTCCATATTACTCATCGCGATATAACTTTTAGGATCCAGTTGCAGCGCGATCTGGAAGGCACCGGCGGCCTCCTGGAAGTGGCCATGGCGCTTGTATATGGCCCCCAAATTTAGCCAGAAGTTACTGTCACCTGGTGACAGAGAGATCGCTTTTTTCAGAAGCGTGAAAGCGTACAGCGGGTCTCCGGCTTCACGCATTACTTCCACCGCACGGTTACTGTAATACTGGGAGAATGCGACCCGATCAGAAATTTCTTCCTGGTACATGGTGGGTTGATAATCGATCAGCCCAAAATCCACAACTTTCTTGCCGGATGGAGGGTAGGCCACCATGTTGATGTGGCGATAATTTACATAGGTGTGTTGGTCTTCGAATTTCCGAAGCTGTGGTGTTTCCACTTGATTGAAATGAGCTTCGATACCCAGTTCTCTACTGAGGGCTACCAGTAATAGCGTGACGGCCAAGCAATTACCCGAGCGATTCCGGAAAGTTTCCGCTGCAGACAAAGTCGTTTGCGCGCTGTACTCAATTGCGAAGCTTCCCTGGTTGAAATGAGCCACCAACGCCTGCCAGCGCTGTTCAACGGGCTCTCCCGGAGCCAACTCCTCGATAAAGCTCGCCATCTCAGCACTCACTTCCAGCAAGCCTGGCTCTACCACATTATCGGTTACAGCGCTGCCAAACAGCGCTGTGCCACTAAGTAGGTATTCCGCGTCAATAAGTGTCTCAGATGCCTGCCCGGACATGTGTGACGAAGGAGAAACTTGTGAATGGGTGGCGCAACCGCAAGTACAAGCCACGATTAAGGCAAAGATTATTCGTAAAAGCATAGATTCCTACCGGGCTCATTTGGCGGAGAAATCTACCAACGGAATCACAATCTCAAAAGAAAAATATGCTCCATGTCACAATTCTTACGTTAGGCAGCTCACAAAAAGAACAGATTGAATTATTCCTGTTCGAAAGTAGCAATACTTAAAGGTCGTCGCGCGGCTCAAGCGAAACTTGTATTACATTTTGCAGCACTGAATCCACCATGCAGGGAGCCGTAAACGCCCTTAGCCAACACAGAAATATTGATCTACCGATGTCGAAGTCTTTCGAGGTTCAAATGAAGTGTTCCCGGAGTATTTCGCAGGTTGTGGTGCGTTACTTGATTGAGTGAGTCTGGAAGCTCTCGCTCCAGCAACTCCAGTTTTTTAATATAAACACTTTGGGCAGATGGGTTATCAGCCAAATGGAACGCTTCAAAAAAGTGTTCTCGTGAGGTCGCGAATTCTTCCAGTCGATAGCTGGTCAAGCCCATCAAGAAGTGGAACCGGTGATCTCCTTGATGTTGCCCCAGCGCCCGCGTTAGCTGTTTTTTCGCCGTGCGATAATTTCCACTCTCATAGGCGTTGCGGGCCTGATAATAAAGGTAGTAAGGGTTGCGCTCTCGATGGTAGCGCGCCCTTTCAGCGTAATAATCAGCCAAGGCATGGCGCTGGTCATGCCGGTAAAGCCGCTCCAGGTTACTCATCGCAATCGCGTGTGACGCATCAAGCTGTAACGCCTGCAAGTAACTCTGCTCGGCCGCATCCGGTTGCAGATTGCGGCTGTACAGCGCTCCCAGATTGGCCCACAAATCCGCACTGCCCGGGTGCAAATCAAGCGCCTTGCGTATATACAAAAACGCATCAGCCTGATTCCCCTGCTGCATCCACTCGAGACCGCGGTTACTGTAGTACTGCGCAAAGGCTTCGGAGTCACGCAGCCTTCGTTGATCAAACACCGGATCGTAAGCGGCAAGGTTGAAATCCACTACCCGACGCCCGCGGGCGCTTTGGGATACCATATTGATGTGTCGATAGACCACAAACGTGTGGAGGTCGTCGTGTTCCCAGATCGGCGGAACATCGACCTGATTAAAGTAGGCATCGGCGCCCAGTTCCCGGGCCATGGCCACCATCATCACGGTAAATGCCATGCAGTTGCCTTGCTGGCGCGTGTAGGTCTCTGCGGCCGTCAGTGTCGCGTCGGCTTTGTATTCCACCTGAAAATCCTGAGTTTCAAAGCCCTTTATGAGAGCCTGCAGGCGCGTATCCGGATCAGCGGCTGGTTCAAGTTGTGCTAGGTAGTCCTTCATGGCCCAGGGCAGTTCGAGGATTCGATCATCCGGGAGGTTCGATGGATCGAGCGGTTCGCCAAGGAGTGCCACTCCGGATAACAGCCATGCGGTATCAATATTGCTCGCCGGCTCAGGGGGAGCCGCAACGCAACCAACCAGTAAAGCAGCAGCGAGCAACACCCCACGGATGGACAAAGTCGGCCATTGTGACCATATCCACCATGATGGTGCAGAATTTTGCGGGGTTTTCATCGTTTTTCTCCCCATTTCATCTCTGGAAATGGCAGATTTACCATTATTCCTGTCGCAAAGAAAAGCATTTGGCAGGTTCATAGCCTGTTTCACCTGTAACCATTCGCCTGAAATAGAGTCCGCTGTTAAACTCGAGTTCGTTTTACTTATTAAAGCTATAACAACTGGAACCACTGATATGTCGTCAAATACGCATCAGAACAGTGCCGGCTTCTTCGGCCACCCGAAAGGGCTCTCCACGCTCTTCTTTACTGAAATGTGGGAGCGCATGAGTTACTACGGAATGCGGGCCCTGCTGGTCCTGTTCATGACCGCCAGCCTGCAGGAAGAAGGACTCGGGTTTACTGTAGCCGCTGCCGCCGCCATTTATGGGCTGTATACCGGTGCGGTTTACTTCCTCGGCCTCCCCGGTGGCTGGATCGCGGATCGCCTGCTCGGCGGCCAGAAGACCGTCTGGTACGGCGGCATCATCATCATGTGTGGCCATATCGTGCTGGCCATTCCCAACGAAAGCACCTTCTTCGTAGGCCTGATGCTGGTTGCGACCGGTACCGGCCTGCTGAAGCCGAACATCAGTGCGCTGGTTGGCCACCTGTACGCGTCAGATGACGTGCGTCGTGACAGCGGCTACGCCATCTACTACATGGGCATCAACATCGGCTCCCTGATCGGCTACTTCATCTGTGGTTACTTCGGTGAGAGCGTGGGTTGGCACTGGGGCTTCGGTGCCGCTGCGGTTGGTATGGCGGTAGGCCTGATCCAGTACCGCTTCACGATCAGCAACCTGGGCAACGCCAGCCTCGAGCCGGAAAACCCCCTCTCCGCGCATGGCGCCAAGCGCGCCTGGCAGGTGATTGGCGCAGTAGTGGTATTGGCCGCGGTTGTCGCTGGCCTGGCCCTGACTGGCAAGATCACCATTAACCCGGTCGTGATCGCACAGTATGTGGCCGTCGCCTTCACTCTGACCTTCTTCGCTTACTACGGATTCATCTACTTCGCCGGTAACCTGACCGACGCGGAGAAGAAACGTATGTGGGCACTGTTCCTGGTGTGCCTGGCGTCCGCTTGTTTCTGGTCCGGCTTCGAACAGGCTGGCTCGTCCCTGAACCTGTTTGGTCGCGATTACACCGACCGCCTGATCGGCGCCTTTGAAGTGCCGGCCTCCTGGTTCCAGAGCGCCAACGCCTTCTTCATCATTGTGCTGTCCCCGTTCTTCGCTGCCCTGTGGATCAACCTGGGCAAGCGCATGATCACCCCGTCCTACAGCATGAAATGCGCAATCGGCCTGATCATCATGGCGTCCGGTTTCCTGATCATGTTCTTTGCCGCCCAGTATGCGGCACAGGGCCTGAAAGTCGCGCCTTACTGGCTGATCACCACTTACTTCCTGCACACTGTTGGTGAGCTGTGCCTGAGCCCGGTGGCGCTGAGCGCAGTGAGCAAGCTGTCTCCACGCCGCTTTGCTGGCCAGATGATGGGTGTGTTCGTGCTCACCTACTCCATCGGCAACATCATTTCCGGCCTGCTGGCAGGTAACTTCGATCCGGAGAACATCCAGGAACTGCCCAACCTGTACCTGCAGATCGCCCTGTTCAGCATCGGTATCGGCATCATCCTGGTGCTGGTCGGCATGAAGTCCAAGGTCTGGGAAAAAGGTGCGGAAGACGATCATATCGAGCCTGTAGAGCCCGCCGAGGCCCCGGCCAAGACCATCAGCTAAGGCATTAAGCCTCACAGCAAATAAAAAGGCCGCTGCGGTTACCCGCAGCGGCCTTTTTATTTGGCATATATATCAGCTGAAAAGTACTTGGTAGTTCAGCCAGACAAACCGCACGCCGATCAGGAAAAGCAGTCCGCCAAAACAATTCTTCAACAGCTGGGGCGAGAGCCTGTGGGCAAGTAGCGCCCCCAGCTTGGCGAACCAGGCACTGGTCAGAACAATGCCGAAAAAGGCCGGCCAGTAGATATAGCCACTGCTCCATTCGGGCAACTGCACATTGCCCCACCCCTGGTAGGCAAAGCTGAGCGCCCCGGCCACGGCAATCGGCAGGCCACAGGCCGCAGAAGTTGCCACAGCGCGCTGCATCACCACGTGACAGCGGGACAGGAAGGGCACCGTAAGTGAGCCCCCACCAATCCCGAAAATCGCGGATGCCCAGCCAATAAACCCTCCGGCCAGCGACAGCCCTGCCTTCCCGGGCACACGGCCTCCATCTGTGGATAACGGTTCTTTGCGCAGGCCATCCCGCCACATCTTCAGCGCGATCCCCACAGCAAATACACCAATCAGCAGCTGCAACCACGCACCGCTCAGCCAGTCCGCGGTCGTACCCCCAAGCCAGGAGCCCACAAGGATTCCCGGTGCCATCGCGACCACGATGTTCCAGTCCACCGCGCGCTTGCCGTGGTGGGTACGGATAGAGCTGATGGAGGTGACGATGATTGTCGCCAGCGAGGTTCCAACCGCCATATGGGTGAGGATTTCCGGTGCAATGCCCTGCGCGGTGAATACCAGTACCAGGGCCGGCACAATGATCAGCCCACCGCCAACGCCGAACAGGCCCGCTATGGTTCCCGCACCGATACCGACAAGAAGGTAAATCAGCAAAACTTCCATTATTTTTCCGCTATTTTGATTCGGCCAAATTCAAGACAAAAAAAACGGTGGCCTATAGCCACCGCTTTTCACCGCCTGCATGCAGGCTGGTTCACCGGGAAGGATTACTCCTCGCCGGTCGCCTCATCAGCTTCCGCCGCCGCGTCAGCGTTGGCTTCCTTGATGGACAGCTTGATACGGCCGCGCTGGTCTACGTCCAGTACCTTGACCTTAACCATCTGGCCTTCGCTCAGGTAGTCGGAAACCGCGTTTACACGCTCTTCCGCGATCTGGGAAATGTGTACCAGACCGTCTTTACCCGGCAGGAAGTTTACGAAGGCGCCGAAGTCGACGATGCGCACAACCTTACCTTCGTAGATCGCGCCGATCTCTGCTTCTGCAGTGATCTCTTCGATACGGGTAACCGCTGCTTCCAGGCTCTCACCGTCTTCACCGAAGACTTTGACAGTACCGTCGTCTTCGATATCGATGGAAGCGCCAGTCTCTTCGGTAATGGAGCGAATGGTCGCGCCGCCCTTGCCGATCACGTCGCGGATCTTGTCCGGATGGATCTTCAGGGTCGCGTAGCGCGGTGCGTTCTCGTTTACAACTTCACGGGAAGCGCCGATCACCTTGTTCATTTCCGCGAGGATGTGCAGACGTGCATGCAGCGCCTGTTCCAGAGCGGTTTCCATGATCTCTTCGGTGATACCTTCGATCTTGATGTCCATCTGCAGCGCGGTCACACCAGAGGCGGTACCAGCTACTTTGAAGTCCATATCGCCCAGGTGGTCTTCGTCACCCAGGATATCGGTCAGAACCGCGAAGCCATCGTCTTCCTTCACCAGGCCCATGGCGATACCGGCAACCGGTGCTTTCAGCGGTACACCCGCATCCATCAGCGCCAGGCTGGAACCACATACGGAAGCCATGGAGCTGGAACCGTTGGATTCGGTGATTTCGGAAACCACACGCAGGGTGTACGGGAACTCTTCCGGGTTCGGCAGTACCGCGGCGATACCGCGGCGGGCCAGACGGCCGTGGCCGATTTCACGACGGCCAGTAGCGCCTACACGACCCGCTTCACCTACAGAGTAGGGAGGGAAGTTGTAGTGCAGCATGAAGTAGTCTTTACGCTCGCCTTCCAGCGCGTCGATGATCTGCGCATCGCGGGTTGCCCCCAGAGTGGCCACAACCAAGGCCTGGGTTTCACCACGGGTGAACAGTGCAGAACCGTGACCTTTCGGCAGTACGCCTACTTCTACGGCGATCGGGCGGACGGTCTTGGTGTCGCGGCCGTCGATACGCGGCTCACCGCGAACTACAGCACCACGTACAATCTTCTTCTCGAGCTTGCCGAAGTAACCTTTGACGGTAGCGTCATCCAGCTCTTCTGTCGCCAGCGCTTCCACCGCCGCGCTGCGCAGTTCGCCCAGACGGGTGGTACGCTGCTGCTTGTCGGTGATCTTGTAGGCTTCTGCTACCTGCGCGCCGAACTGGCTTTCCAGTGCAGACTTCAGCTCTTCGTTTACGGCTTCCGGCTGCCAGTCCCAGGTGGGCTTGCCAGCTTCGGCTTTCAGCTCTTCACAGACCTTAACCACGGCCTGCATTTCCTGGTGGGCGAACAGCACCGCGCCCAGCATGATGTCTTCCGGCAGCTCGGCGGCTTCGGATTCAACCATCAGTACCGCGTCTTTGGTGCCTGCTACAACCATGTCCAGCTCGGACTCTTTCAGGGCCTTGTAGCCCGGGTTCAGCAGGTAGCCGTCTTTCTCGGTGTAACCCACACGCGCAGCACCGATCGGGCCGCCGAACGGAATACCGGAAACAGACAGGGCTGCGGAAGTGCCGATCATGCCAGCGATATCCGGATCTACGTCTTTTTCCGCGGACAGTACGGTGATCATCACCTGTACTTCGTTCATGAAGCCTTTCGGGAACAGCGGGCGGATCGGACGGTCGATCAGGCGGGAAGTCAGGGTTTCTTTCTCTGACGGGCGGCCTTCACGCTTGAAGAAGCCACCGGGAATCTTGCCGGCCGCATAGGCCTTTTCTTGGTAGTGTACGGACAGCGGGAAGAAGTCCTGGCCCGCTTTGGCTTCTTTGGCACCGACAACGGTACACAGCACCACGGTTTCGCCCATGGTGACCAGCGCTGCGCCGGTAGCCTGACGCGCGATTCGGCCGGTCTCGATGGTGACCTGTTGATTTCCGTACTGGAATGTTTTGGTTACTGGATTCACTAGTATCTTTCCTGTTTCCTCACGGCTGCTGGCCCATTCCAACAGCCCCTACATTGCTCGCCTGCGAGTAAGGCTCCTACAGTCACTAATTACTTCGTAGGATCCAGCCTTGCAGGCGAATTGCCGAGTTTGAGCCCTAAGCGGCAAGATAACCACTCTCAGCGACCCAAAAGCAACCCGGCACTCCCAGGGGAAAAACCTCTTGCCCCTGAAAATTCAGAATCTAGATAGAAGAATGCCCGCCATTTGGCGGGCATTCTCAGGGTCTTAGCGACGCAGGCCGAGCTTGGCGATCAGCTGTGCGTAACGGTTCAGATCCTTACGCTTCAGGTAGTCCAGCAGCTTACGACGCTGGTTTACCATGCGGATCAGACCACGACGGGAGTGGTGGTCTTGCTTGTGAGAAGCAAAGTGACCCTGAAGCTTGTTGATGTTGGCAGTCAGCAGGGCTACCTGAACTTCCGGAGAACCGGTATCACCTTCAGACTGGCCGTGCTCTTTCAGGATGGCTGCTTTTTCGTTTGCAGACAGTGCCATAACGAATTACCTCGTTCGTAACATGCTTTAAAGATTCGGCTGGCCCGTGCATGTTTACAGACCAGCTACTCGTTTACCCACGGTCGCCTGCAAGCAGGCGCCCCTACGGATTATTTCACTAACCGGCGGGGTGCGACCCGCCCGTCATCAGTAATCTCTCCAACGCCCAGAAATTCACCACTTTCCAGGAAGAGGCGCACCATATCACCTTCGTCGCCCAAGCGATAGACCTGCAGATCCATAACGGGCTGGCCCTGACGCAGATAGTAACCGGTGTCCTCGCTGAGGATCATTTTCGGCAGCCCGGACGCCGGAGAATCCATTGGCAACAGGTGATGATCCAGCAATTCCGCCCGATCCTCTCCGCGCTCTTCCGCCAGCTCGTCCAGCGTGATGGCATCTTTCTCCTCGTACGGGCCAGCGGCGCTGCGGTGCAGCTTTTCCACAAAGGCCCCCACGCCCAGCGCCTTGCCGAGGTCCTCGGCCAGGCTGCGCACATAGGTGCCCTTGGAACAATGCACCTCAATTTCCACACGGGGGTTGGTGCCCGGCACGAAATTCAGCAGCTCGTAGGAAAAAATCTCAACTTCCCGCGGTTCCCGCTCGACCTCGATACCCTGGCGCGCCAGCTTATACAGCGGCTGGCCATTATGCTTGAGAGCAGAGTACATCGAGGGAATCTGGCTGATCTTGCCCCGAAAGGCCGCCATGGCGTCGCGAACCTGCTGCTCGGTGATACCGGAGGCATCACTGGTCGCAATAACATTGCCATCCGCATCACCGGTCTCGGTGGTCATGCCCAGGCAGAATGTACTGCGGTAGCGCTTGTCGGCATCCAGCAGGTACTGGGAAAACTTGGTCGCCTCACCAAAGCATATCGGCAGCACACCGGTAGCCAGCGGGTCCAGCGCGCCCGTGTGACCGGCTCGGTTGGCAAAAAAGAGGCGTTTGGCTTTTTGCAGGGCATCATTGGCGGTGATCCCGGCGGGCTTGTTCAGCAACAGCACACCGTCGACCTGCCGGCCCCATTTTGGTCTGCGGCCCATCAGTCGTCGCTATCTTTGTCGGTATCTTGGTCGCTGTCCTGGGACTTGCTCTGATCCGCCTTAACTGCCTTGTCGATCAGCGCCGAGAGGTGCTGGCCGCGCACGGAAGTTTCATCGTAGCGGAACTGCAAGCGTGGAATAGTGCGGATCTGGATCTCCTTGGCGAGCTGGGTGCGCAGGAAACCTGCGGCCTTGTTCAGCGCGTTCATGGAGATATCGATCTTGCTGCGATCGTCTTCGCCCACCAGAGTGACGTAGACCTTGGCGACGGTGAGGTCTCGACTCACTTCCACATCGTTGACATTGACCATGCCAACACGCGGGTCGCGTACTTCGTGCTGGATCAGCCGGGCCAGCTCACGACGCATGGCGTCCGCTACCCGGTCTGCACGATGGAATTCTTTGGCCATTGTTTACCTATTGATAATGGCGGTTCGCCTGCAAGCAGGCTCCCGGGAATGACCCTGCAGGAGCCTGCTTGCAGGCGAACACAGAAACCCCGGCTTTCACCGGGGTAACGACTTGAACGTTGGATTACAGCTCGCGAGCTACCTTGACGATATCGTAGACCTCAATCTGGTCTCCCGGCTTCACGTCATTGTAGTCTTTAACGCCGATACCACATTCCATACCGTTGCGAACTTCCTGAACGTCGTCTTTAAAGCGACGCAGGGATTCCAGTTCACCCTGGTAGATCACGACGTTATCGCGCAGTACACGAATCGGCTTGTTACGGTACACAGTACCTTCGATCACCATACAGCCGGCAATGGCGCCGAACTTCGGCGAGCGGAATACGTCGCGCACCTGGGCAATACCTACGATGTCTTCGCGGACTTCCGGGTCCAGCATGCCGGACAGCGCCTGCTTCACTTCGTCCAGCAGGTTGTAGATCACGCTGTAGTAACGGATCTCTACGCTCTCGGTCTCCGCCAGTTTGCGCGCAGCCACGTCGGCACGGGTGTTGAAACCGATGATGATCGCACCGGAAGTCAGCGCCAGGTTCACATCGTTTTCCGCGATACCGCCGACACCGCTGGAAACCACGTTGACGGATACTTCTTCGTTGCCGATATCGGCCAGCGAAGCGAGGATTGCCTCGAGCGAGCCGCGCACGTCGGCTTTGACCACCACGGGCAGAACCTTCTTCTCGCCGGCTTCCATGTTGGCAAACATGTTTTCCAGCTTGGCCGCCTGCTGGCGCTGCATACGCTCGGTGCGCTCTTTGTTCGCACGTTGCTCAGCCACTTCACGGGCCTTGCGCTCATCGGCTACAACCAGGAATTCATCACCGGCGTTCGGGGTGGAGTCCAGACCAAGCAGCTCCACCGGGGTGGACGGGCCAGCTTCCTTCACGGATTTGCCGAGTTCGTTGGTCATCGCACGCACACGGCCATAGCTCTGGCCTGCCAGCACGATATCGCCGCGCTTGAGCTCGCCGCTCTGAACCAGCAGGGTGGCAACCACACCGCGGCCTTTTTCCAGACGGGCTTCGATCACGACACCGCTTGCCGGCACACCGACTTTCGCCTTCAGTTCCAGCATTTCGGACTGCAGGGAAACCGCTTCCAGCAGGTCATCGATACCCTGACCGGTGTGGGCAGAAACCTCGATGAACTGGGTATCACCGCCCCAGTCTTCCGGGATGACGTCTTTTGCTGCCAGCTCGTTCTTCACGCGATCCGGATCCGCTGCTTCCTTGTCGCACTTGTTAATCGCGACAACCAGCGGAACACCCGCGGCCTTGGCGTGCGCAATAGCTTCTTCGGTCTGCGGCATAACACCGTCGTCGGCAGCGACCACCAGAATAACCACGTCAGTCGCCTGGGCACCGCGCGCGCGCATAGCGGTAAATGCTGCGTGTCCCGGGGTATCCAGGAAGGCGATCTCGCCCTGGCTGGTCTTCACCCGGTATGCGCCGATATGCTGGGTAATACCACCGGCTTCGCCGGAGGCCACCTTGGTTTTACGGATGTAGTCGAGCAGGGAAGTTTTACCGTGGTCAACGTGGCCCATTACGGTAACCACCGGCGCACGGGATACTTCTTCGCCTTCAATTTCCTGGGACTGCGCAACCAGCTTTTCTTCCAGCTCGTTCTCAGAGCGCAGAACAACTTTGTGACCCAGCTCTTCGACGATCAGGGACGCGGTATCGCGATCCAGGCTCTGATTGATGGTGACCATTTCGCCCATCTTCATCAGGCGCTTGATCAGCTCGCCGGCCTTGATATTCAACTGCTTGGCAAGATCGCCGACAGTGATCGTCTCGCCCAGCTGTACTTCGTACACTTGCTTTCCTGTCGGCCGTTTGAAGCCGTGTGTGTTCTTCATCTTGACGGCGGCGCGAGACAGCGAGCGAGTGCTGCGCTTCTCTTCCTCATCGGACTCGAAAGCCTCCAGAGCAGCATCGTAAAGTGAAGTCTTGCTGGACTTCTTGGGACCGCCCTTGCCGCGACGACTGCGACGCTTGCGCGGTTCATCATCGTCTCGATCATCGGCAACAGTAACGACGCCTTCATGCTTGCGACGCACAGCAGTCGCAGGCTTCTCTGCTTCGGTAGCTACCTTCTTCTTGGCAACTTCCACCTGCTTTTTCTTTTCTTCTTCAACGCGCGCACGCTCTGCTTCTACGCGAGCTTTCTTTTCTTCCAGCTCTGCCGCTTCGCGCTCATCTTCTTTCTTGCGGCGTTCGATCGCCGCAATACGCATCGCTTCGATATCGTCTACATAGCTGGAACGAATGGGCGCTGGCTCAGGCTTGGCTTTCGGCTGAACTTTTTCTGGCGCCGGCTTGGCGACTTCTTTGGCTTCTTCTGCAGCCTTCGCCGCCGCTTCTGCTTCCGCCTTCGCTTTGGCATCGGCTTCCGCTTTTGCCTTGGCTTCCGCTTCTGCGCGTGCCTGGGCTTCCGCTTCCGCAGCCTCTTTTTCAGCCTGCGCGCGCTCTGCCGCAGCCTTTTCCGCTGCCGCGAGTTCTTCTTCGGCCTGCTTCAGCGCGCTGGTATCCGGCTCGGCCTGTTCGGCTTCTTCGGCGCGTTTGACGTAGGTGCGCTTCTTGCGCACTTCCACATTCACGGTCTTGCGGCCGGTGCCTGAACCGGTTTTCAGCGTGGTTGTGGTTTTACGCTTGAGGGTAATCTTGCGGGGAGCAGCGCTCTCCTCATCCTTGGTGCTGCCGTGGCTGCTTTTCAGGAAGTTGAGCAAGACCTGCTTTTCTTCTGCGGACACTTTTGCATCTGCGGAAGTGTGGGGCAAACCCGCCTCCTGCATCTGCTTGAGCAGACGCTCCTCGGTGGCACCAACCGATTTGGCGAGTTCGCTAACTGTTACTTCGGCCATTCTCTCTCCTAAAAAGTCGCTTAGTAGCGGCGCAGCGTCAGTTCATTTTGCTGCTCCGCCCTTCACCTGCTCGGCAGGCAATTCTGGGCGCACCATCATATTCAGGTGCGGTCTGTGCCGGGCTTTCGCCCGGCGCCAGGGCATCCGGCTTACTGGTCACTGTCGTCGGCGAACCAGGGTTCGCGAGCTTTCATGATCAGCGCGGCTGCACGCTCTTCGTCCATTCCTTCAATGTCCAGCAGATCATCCACTGCCTGCTCGGCAAGGTCTTCCATACTGGCCACGCCGCGGCTGGCCAACTGGAATGCGAGCTGACGATCCATACCTTCCATATTCAGCAGGTCTTCCTGCGGCTCAGCGGCTTCGAGCTGCTCTTCAGATGCCAGCGCCTGAGTCAGCAGCGCATCTTTGGCGCGGGCGCGCAGCTCTTCGGCGATGTCTTCGTCGAAGCCTTCGATCGCCAGCATCTCTTCGATGGGCACATAAGCCACTTCTTCGAGGGTGGTAAAGCCTTCATCGACCAGCACACTCGCTACATCTTCATCGATATCCAGACGCTCCATGAAGGTTTCCATGATGCCACCGGACTCGGCCTCCTGCTTGGCCTGCCACTCGTCAACGCTCATGACGTTGATCTGCCACTCGGTCAGTTCAGACGCCAGGCGTACGTTCTGACCGCTGCGGCCAATGGCCATCGCCAGGTTTTCCTCGGCGACTGCCACATCCATGGAGCCAGCGTCTTCGTCCACCACAATGGACTCGATCTCAGCCGGCGCCATGGCATTGATAACGAACTGGGCGGGGTTGTCGTCCCACAGCACGATATCCACACGCTCACCAGACAGCTCGTTGGAAACCGCCTGAACACGTGCACCGCGCATACCAACACAGGCACCAACCGGGTCGATACGGCCGTCGTTGGTGGTTACTGCAATCTTGGCGCGCAGACCGGGATCGCGCGCTGCGCCGCGAATTTCGATCACCTGCTCGGCAATTTCCGGCACTTCGATACGGAACAATTCGATCAGCATCTCCGGGCAGGAGCGGCTCAGCATCAGCTGCGGGCCACGTGCTTCGGGCTGGATTTCCAGCAGCACAGCACGCACGCGATCACCAAGGCGGAAGATTTCGCGACCGACCAGCTGATCCCGCGGCAGACGCGCTTCGGCGTTATTGCCCAGGTCTACCGCGATGAAATCACGGGTAACCTTTTTAACGGTGCCGCTGACCAGCTCACCGACGCGATCGCGATACTCGTCAACAATTTTGGCGCGCTCGGCTTCACGTACTTTCTGCACGATTACCTGTTTGGCAGTCTGCGCAGCGATACGGCCGAACTCGACGTTTTCTACCTGTTCACGGAATACATCACCGGCCTTGAGCTCCGGATCTTTTTCATGCGCTTCTTCCAGCGTGAACTGGGTACCCAGCTCGGCGAGCGTCTCGTCGCCCACAACTTCCCAGCTGCGGAAAGTTTCGTAGTCGCCGCTTCTACGATCAATGATCACCTGAATGGTGGAGTCTTCGTCGTAGCGTTTCTTGGTGGCCGTTGCCAGGGCCGCCTCGATTGCCTGGAAAATAATTTCCCGGTCGACGCCTTTCTCGTTGGAAACCGCTTCGGCTACCAGCAAGATTTCTTTGTTCATGCAGCTGCCTCTTCAAAAACGCTACGTGCTGTTTAATCAATGCTCCAATGAACTCCCGGATCACACCACCGGAACGCCCTGCAACACTGCCTCTACTAAAACTCAGTCAGACCTTACCGGATATGCCCGCTTTCAGTCTTCAAACTGGGGAATAATGTTCGCTTTTTCAATACTGTCGATAGGCAGCAGGTATTCATTCTCGCTGTCTATACGCAGCACTACTTCATCACCTTCTACACCCGCAATCAGGCCGCGCCACTTGCGCTGGCCTTCGAGTGGCATACGCAGACGCATTTCCACCTGGGCACCGATAAAGCGGCGATAGTGATCTAACTTATACAGCGGTCGATCCATACCTGGAGAAGAGACCTCCAGGGTGTAATTGCTGCTGATGGGATCTTCAACATCCATCACAGCACTCACCTGGCGACTGACTTTTTCACAGTCTTCAACACTGATGCCGTTCTCGGCATCGATATAGATCCGCAGCATGGCGTTGCGGCCGTGGGTCTGGTACTCGATACCCCACAGCTCACAGTCCAGTGATTCAACCACCGGTGCCAACAGCTCTTCCAGTATTTCGCGTTTGCTTGCCATATAACCACTTTGGCTCTCGGGCATTGCCGTTTTATTACCCGGCGTTGCACTGGAGCAGGTGCGCAGGCGCACTTTAAAAACAAAAAATGGGCAGCGGAGCTAACCCCACGGTCCGAATGAGAAACCGCGGCGCCGACTCCCGGCCCATTCGGATGGCAACCCCGGAAACCGGCTTGCCGCAGATACGAAAAAGCCCCTAACAGGGGCTTCAACTGCGTGAAAGTGACCAACAGATCACACTCACAGAATTT